>CALCMV010000099.1 GCA_937967535.1 uncultured Saprospiraceae bacterium | reverse complement strand
ATTGATAGCTATCGGTGTCGGGACAAGTCTAAAATTATATTTTGTGCTTTGCACAATTTAAAATTATAAGAAAATGCCACGTTCAGTCAATCACGTCGCTTCACGCAAAAGACGTAAAAAGATAATGAAGCAAGCCAAAGGTTACTTTGGTGCGCGGAGTAAGGTCTATACAGTAGCTAAGAATGCTGTGGAGAAGGGAATGTCGTATGCCTACGAACATCGCCGCTTGAAAAAGCGCGAGTTTCGTCGCCTATGGATTGCCCGTATCAATGCTGCCTGCCGTCAGGAAGGTATCAGTTATTCCCAATTTATCCACAAATGCAATGAAGCAGGGGTAGAAGTCAACCGTAAAGTTCTCGCAGATTTGGCGATGAACCAGCCCGATGCCTTCAAAGCTATCGTAGATTCCGTAAGATAAGCACATTTCACTCCTCAATCGAAGTGTGACAAGAAGAGAAGCTAGCGTTGCTAGCTTCTCTTTTTTTTGTGTTCGTCGTTCTTGATACTTTGGAAAATGATAGGAGTTGAGCTACCCAAACACCTCCGATTATTGAAAATGGTGTAATATTTCTTCCTTTTGCATAGCCACTACTTTGCGCCCTGCCCATATCATCAATTCTTGTTCTTCGGTAGTGATGGAATACTTGGTAGCCACATTCAGGCAGAGTTCGTAGAGAATTTGTAAATCAATATCTGAAATATTTTCCAAGTCATTCCGCAGCAAATGTAATATGCGAGTACTTTCTTTTTTAGTGTGAATTTTGGCGGGTGGTTCGGCATAATTATCTTTGATAAGTTCCTGAAAACCAAAGAAAACGGGTTCTATATCATACAAATCGCAAGTCTCCTTCAATTCTTTTCTCAATAACACATAACGGGTTTCGATACTGCTGAATGTCAGTTTGGTTGCCATTTTGACGGAGGATGCTGCTGCTTCTTTATGCGAAAATGTAGGGCGTGTTCCCCAATTGTCTGCATCTACGATAAAGAGGATTTTTTCTCTCGGCAAAGGGTCGGTTTCGAGCAGTTCGAGGGCGGTTTTGTAACCGATATTATCTGCGATACCACCATCGGTCAGGTGCAAAAAGGATTTCTCATCGTCGTAAGCACTCTCCATCGTTGTATTGGAAATGGCTACGGGAAAACTCCCGCTTGCCTTCAATCCAATCGCCAAAGGAATATCGTAAGGGTTATCTATTTCGTTGTCGTGATAGCGTTTGCGGCGGTGCGAATAGCCACTGATTTGATAACATTCCATAATATCGGGCGTAAACGGCACGATAGCCATGCTGTGATAATTCGTCGCATTTGCCACAAACATCGGGTACAATACCGGGCGTTCATCTTCGCGTGCTACAAACACGTCGCCGAGTCGCAGACTGCCCATTTCCTCGCGGTCTTTTTGCTTGAGTGAGAGATTATATTGACGGCGTTTGAGGTAGCCAAGTATGTGATTGTCAATGCTTTTTTCTAGTGCATCGCCCTCGTCCAGATGTGTCACCCAAGCCTTTGGCGATGCCAACCAACCGGCTATCACCGGAGTGAGGTATGAGCGATTCAAATCTTCCCGAATTCCACCTTCATAGTAGGCTTTTCGCAGGGAAAAAGTCCCGGCATCTTGGGTATATTTGTGAAAATGCAAAGCATTGATATAGGCACCTGCCGCAAATCCACCACCCGATACAGAAGATAGATAATCAATCTCATTCAGTACATTAGATTCATTTGCCACGCCCAATTCTTCCAATGCCAAGAGAATACCCATGCCAAAATTAGCCGCACGCGCACCACCTCCCGAAATGGCAATAGCAAGCCCTATATCGGTATTTTGCCCCTCGCGCAGTTGTGGCGATTTGTAATGACTGACATCGGGCGTAGGAATGTCCTCGCCTTGCTGAATAAAATGACTTCGGTGGGTATGAATATAACGATTGCAGGCACTCAACAATAAAATGGGCAATAATAAATACAAGGAATTGCGAAACATGAATTTTTTGATTTTTGAAAATCTTATAAAATTAATGGCTATCAGTTCATAGTTCATAGTTACCAGTTCATAGTTCATAGTTACCAGTTCATAGTTCATAGTTTTTTACAATTCATTGAATGGCACCCCGATAGCTATACGGGATTGTAAATTACTGATTATCAGAGTTGAACAAACTTAAATGGGTAGCCAAATTAATTAGTAGCAGATTTTTATCTTTAGAACGTGTTTAAATTTAATAGAAAACTCGCCTTACATTTTCAAAAATACAAGGCGAGTTTTCTATCATGTTTAATGATTTTTTTCAAATTGGGGGTCTGTCTTATTGATATTCAAGATAGTATTGTTTGACGATATTTTCGCTTGGTTTGTTTTGAACGGAAAAATCCGTATTGCCGCTTGGCAAGCTCTTATAGTTCCAATTCCATAGAAAACCGCCTTCTACCCATTGTTCTGTCCACAGACTCTCCAATGCTGATTTTAATAAATTGGCTTGTGCTTGATTGTTAATACTTTCATTCTCCGAATTGTGTATCCATGGTTTTGCACCTGCAAATTTAGCACTTTTGTAACCATATTCTGTAATCAATATTTTTTTATTCAGCCTATTGCTGAGGTTTTCCATCTCCTGCTTTATTCCTCCCCATTTTCTTTTGGTAAAATAGGTACTCGGAGTGGAGGCATTGCTTACCGGAAAATAGGCGTTCATACCGATAAAATCCAATTCGTTCCAAAAACCAATATTTTTGTAATTGTCCCAATTGGCAGAGTAAGTCACTTTTCCCGAATAAATACCCCTTACATTGCAAATCAACTCTCGCCAATATTCCGGTCTTTTTGCTGTAAAAGACTTTAATTCTGTACCGATGCAAAATATTTCTACCTTTTGGGCTTCTGCTATTTCAGCCAGATTTAATATATATTCGGTATATTTTTCTTCGATAATTGTCCAGTCTTGCTGGTTTTCCGGTTCTATTTCTCCTCTCCACGAAGCTGTTCTTTTGATTTTATCTGCCCAAGAAATATTATTGTCCAGTCTAATGTGAGGTTTCAAAAACACTTTCAAACCCTCTCTTTTTGCTTCTTGTATCAATTTGATATAACCTTCATTATAAATCGCCCAATTATATTTCAGATTTTCATTCAAATCAAGTGTTACTCTATCCAAACGGGCTTCGGGGACTAATCCCAACCAATTCGCGTTCAAAGTTTTTATTTGGATAATCGGATGCGTTTGTTCTGATTCTTCAAAAGGACCTACCAGACAAATTCCATTAATTTTTTGAGCAAAAATAAAATTAGAGTTGGCAAATAAGCAAAAAATTATCACATAAAAGCCACTTAAATACTTCATTTTCATTAGAATATAAAACTATGTTCCTGATACTGAGTACACCGTTAAATTAGATTTCTTTATGAATTTGAATAAATGTAAAATGTAAAATGTAAAATAATAAATTTAAAATGTAAATCCCGATAGTTATCGGGAGTAGGACGCTGAATTAACGTGTTCTTCTCGTATTTATTTGATTTTAAAATTATTAAACAATAAAACAATAAAAATACTTTGTACACGTACTACATTCCGATAGCTATCGGAATTTACATTTATTATTTTACATTTTACATTTTACATTTCTAAAAAAATAAAAGAAACTTTTTCAATGTACTAAGAACATGTTTAAAAATACTGTCCCAAGCCTATCACCAATCCTCTTTGTTTGGGATTAAAAACATCTATGCCATAATCCAGTCTGAACGTAGCACCGAATATTTCCTGATAATTTAATCTCATACCGATTCCTATAAACTGTCTGAATTGGGCAGTGTCCCAAAGGTCGCTCAAGCGTCCGCCCGGATTTCGCCAAGTTCCCGAATCCATAAATGCTACAAACTGCCCGCCCCATGATTTTTTCTCCACAACAGTTTTTCGAAGTTCCAGATTGAGGGTTGCTTGTGCTGTTCCTCTGTCAATTCTGTTGCCGATACCGCGAATATTGACGTGGCTATCAGCTACAAAGGGAGCAAAAGGGGAACTGTCGTTGGTCGAAATTGCTAATCTAAACCTCAATGCCAGATTGATTTTAGGGCGTGGTTTTGAAAAATATTTTGTTTGAAATGCCAGACTGTTGAACCAATTAAAATCATCCAGATTGTATACATTTTGATAGCTCAACTCCAGTTCATGCCCTTCCAAATAGAAGGTATTGTAATTAATAAAATTTTGTTTGAATACGATTTTGGTCAACAATTTATTGACCCCGAAGGCGGTTGGTCCGGGTGGGTTTAGTAGTTCCTGCTCTTCTGCTTGCCTGTATTTTTCAACAAAATAGGTACCTCCAAACTCCAGTTGGCGATGATATCCAAAATGTTTGATACCCGTCGCACTTACAGCATTATTGTCATACAAATAATGTACCGTACCTTCATTAAAAAAAAGAGGTTCGTTGGAAGCCCAACTGTTTAAGCCAAAACTGTAGCCCCATTGGGTGTTCTTAATTTCGGGTTTTCTAAAGTAAATTTGTCCGGCGTGTCGCCCATTATTATTTTGATAAAATGCCAGTGCTACGTCACCCTTTCCTCTAAAATTATTTTCTGTTGCCCCCACCGCAAACCAAATATTTCCCCTGATACCCCCGAAGTTAATTATCGGCAAAGCGGTCTTTCTTTCTTCGACATTTACAGAGATATGTACCTCATTATCAAGGGTATCGAGGGTATAAGAGGCACTCATCACTCCCGCGAGATTTTTGAGTCTTTGAACATTTTCCGACCATTCTTCTTCTTTGAAAATATCACCGGCTTCGGTAGAGATAATGTCATTCAGGTATGATGCTTTCGTTTTTTGTAAGCCCAAAAATTGAATTTCTTTGACTAATAGAGAACTATCTTGTGCCTTGACATGCAGCACGCAGAAAACAATAAATAAAATTCTTAAAAATGTGTTTATCACGAAAAATGCGTTTTATAATTTGATTGAATATCATTTTTCAGGTACTAAATAAAGTTTAAGTTTAAGTTTAAGTTTAAGAACAAGTTCAAACTCAAATTTAAATTTAAGCCTCCTTCGGAGGGATAAACCAATATCGCAAATTTATCGACAACATATTGGTTTCAAAAAATTACTAAGTGCCTAGTAAAATTAAATAAATTGTCTTAATATCAGGCTAAAAATACTGCTTTTTATAAAATATAAAAAAAATAACTTTCCGATTTGTCAGCCTAGTTTTTCAACTTTTGAAAAATCTAGACTGAAATCGAAATGTTATTTTTTTTAACTCTTGACTAAGAAAGAATGTTGTTGATAATAAATGATTTCAAAACATCCAATATGTTTACTGTTTATAAATTATATCTGATACCAAGATTGATAGTTTGAGCTTGTCCTCCGGTTTCGTTCAAAAATTTATTTGAAAAATCTGTGTAAAGCAATTCCACTTCAAAATTAGGTGTAAATTGATACTTAGCTCCAAGACCAAGTTGAGTAAAGTAATCAAAATCAGATTGCCAGAAAGGAGAGTAACCGCTAATTGTATATATCGTAAGTTCATTAGTGGGTACATAGCTGAAAATCAGTGTAGCAGGGGTAGATATACGATTTAGACGACCTTCACTTGCACTACCTATATCTTCTATGATAAGATCAACTTCGGTGAATATTGAAAACTTTGAACCAATCGAAAAGTCATTGAAAAACTGTGTAGTTGAGGTAGGTCCGTTCCAGTCAATAAATGGCTGAGTGGCACTTCCTGTCAGGTCAGTACCAACCGGAAAAACAAAAGAACTCTGGATAGAAAAGTTTTCCCATTTGGGTACAGGTGCGTATCTGATTTGAGGACCAATAGCCGTCAAGCCTGACCTTGAACTTCCCGCTTCGTCGCTTCCGAATACAGAAAATGGTGTGGATGGCAAAGCATTGTTACGTACTTTTCTGAATCTGGTATTGAGTCCGACATTCAATCGGTTGCTAAGTCCGTAAAAAGCACTTAATGAGGTAGTGAAGAAAGATGATCTATCTCTTAGAGCATCTCTATCACCTGTTTTCTGTGAATACAAGTTATTGAAAATCTTAAACTCAAAAGCACCTTTAGCAATAGTCGAAGAAACAATATAACGAGAACTGTTGGTTGATGTATTGTTTGAACTGCCACCTGTATCTGCTGTGTCATTCAAGCTCCAATCGTAGTTGTAGTACTTAATTTTCGCAGAATTAGGAATTTTTTCAGTACGGTATTCATTGATAAAATTAATTATATTTTCTTTAGTCGTTCCAAAATCTTTAGGATACCATTGGAAGATTTGAGATAGTTCTACATTTCCGTCGGATGTTCTGATGAAATTGCTGTCGTCAAAAGCCA
The DNA here is from genome assembly GCA_937967535.1 of uncultured Saprospiraceae bacterium. Classification (GTDB taxonomy): domain Bacteria; phylum Bacteroidota; class Bacteroidia; order Chitinophagales; family Saprospiraceae; genus JAHDEO01. The sequence continues at coordinate 3,221 of CALCMV010000099.1, read as the reverse complement.
ATCGGGTTTGTTGTGCCAATTGCGCTTCCAAGTTTTCAGGTGTATAAGCAAAATTGGTAATCGGAGGACAACCCAATGCTCCACATACTAAGACAAAGTGGTATCTGGCATCTCCAAAACTTTCTAATAGTTTTTCTTTTTCCAATTTATTTAGAGTTGTAGATTCTCCTGCAACTTTTATTTTGTCTTTGCTAAAAAATCCTGACTTTTCTTGTAGAGAACTTACCGGATATATTGAAACAACTTTATTGATAACGTTCAGATTGTAGGCATTGATGTAAAATGCTTGTAGGGTTTTGCTGTCAGCCGAAGAAATATCTGCTTCGCTTATTTTTTGAATCAAAGCAGGAAGTCTTTTGTCTGTCTTGATAGCGTCATAATCTACCAAACCATTCGATACTCTTGCTTTAAGTAAATCGTCTACTTCGTTAAAAAAGCGATTGTCAATTGTTTGGGCATTTGAGAAAATAAAAGAACTGCTGATAATGATTGCAGATAAAATGGTGATTCTAACTATTGATGTGATAATATTCATGATTGATAATTTATTACTAATTAAGTAAATTAAAGAATTCGTATTTTGTTCATTTCTTCGTTGCATTTGTCTACACTAATTCAATGGCTGTGCCAAAAAACGAAAACCACTCATATCCGATTGATTATCAGATAAATACAAAAAAATTACTAAAATACGTAAAGCAATAATTACAGCAATATTTACGATATTTCGTATTTTTACGAAAATTGGAATGCCTAAAAAAGCGATATTTTTATGAAAAGATAATATCAAAATACCAATAATTTGTGACGCACTTAATGATTGGAATTTGGACAAAATGGGAATTAGGGAATTAGGAAACTCGGTTTGAAATTGTAGTTCATTGATAATCAATTGAATATTTTTTATTATTAAAATAAAATAGTTTATTAATTCTTTTATGTAAAATTCTAAAAAAGTCCTGATAGTTATCGAGATTACCGAATTTTCAGGCTATCCGTTTAAGTTTGCTCAACTCTGATAATTAGTAATTTACAATCCCGTATAGCTATCGGGATGTCATTCAATGAATTGTAAAAACTATGAACTATGAACTATGAACTGATACCCAATTTCCTCTATCCAAAGTCTAATTACGAATTATTCGCAATATAATCATTCACCAAATCCTCCAACACATCCAATGGCAATGCCCCATTTGTCAATACCACTTCGTGAAATTCGCGGATGTCAAATTTATCACCAAGTTGTTGTTTTGCCATATCGCGGAGTTCGAGGATTTTTATCATACCGATTTTGTAGGCGGTAGCTTGTCCGGGCATTACGATATGTCGCTCGACCATTTTGACGGCATCCCCGCGTGAGTTGGGCGTATTGCTCATATAATAGTCAATACCTTTTTCGCGTGTCCATTTTTGCGAGTGAATACCTGTATCAACCACGAGGCGACAAGCACGCCAAAGTTCCATCGCCAAGCGACCAAAATCGGAGTAAGGGTCGCTGTAATAACCGAGTTCTTTGGGCAGGTATTCGGTGTACAAAGCCCATCCTTCTACATATGCCGTATAGCCGCCACCAAAACGTCGAAACATCGGCAAACCATTCATTTCCTGTGCGATAGAGAGCTGCATATGGTGTCCGGGAATACCTTCGTGATAAGCCAATGCTTCCATTTGATACTTGGGCATATCTTCCATATTATAGGTATTGGCATAGTAGGTGCCGGGGCGCGAACCATCTTCCGCAGGCGAACTGTAAAAGGCTTTTCCGGCAGATTTTTCGCGGTATTTTTCGACGGCTTTGACGACCATTTCTGCCTTTGGTTTGGTGATGAACAGTTTGTCCAATTCGCCGCGCATATCATCTATGATTTCGGTGGCTTTTTTCATGTAATCTGCCTTGCCTTTGTCGGTATTTGGGTAGTAAAATTGTTTATCTTCACGCATAAATACGAAGAACTCTTCTAAAGTTCCTTCAAAAGCGACTTTATCTTTTATCTTGGTCATTTCGCCATGTATACGTTTAACTTCGTCGAGTCCGAGTTGATGAATTTGGTCGGAGGTGAGGTCGGTGGTCGTGATGCGGTTGAGGCGGTTATTGAAGTAAGTTTTGCCATTTTTGAATTTCCAAACGCCATCATCTGTTGTGGCTTTTTTCTCCAAATTTGAGAGGTAATTTATCAAAGCATTATAGGCAGGTTTGACGCTGTTTTCGAGGGCATTGCTACAGTCTTTGATAAGCGTTTTTTGTTTGTCGCCATCAATGTCGAGTTTTTTGACCTTCTTTTCAAAATCTGCATAAATGGCATTATCCTCATCGGTCTTTTCCAATGGAAAGCCCGAAATGATATTTTTGCAATCATCCACTACACGTCCGAATACAAATTTGGGCGGAATAACGCCATTATCGGCGCGTTTTTGAAGACCCGCTTGGAGTTGGTCAAATAATTTGGGGACACCATTCAATCGGGCGATGTACGCCTTCGCATCTTCCTCATTATCAATACCATGTATACCAATCAAAAAGGAAGGAACTTGCGAGTGCAAACCAAACATCTGATTCACCGGATAATCATTGTACCGAAATTCGTAATCCGCAATTTCTTTTTCATATCCTTTTTTAAATAACTTATAACTCAATTTCGTTTGTTCGTCCAATGAGTTGTAGTCTACTTCCTCGTCCAATCGTTTCAGTGCATTTTTATAAAATTCATGCACACGTTCATCATGGGCTTCGCTCATGTCGTCCCATTTGTCATTGTCTTCTTTTCTGCCTAAATAGGATTTATCAACAGGAAAATAATCCAATTCTTCTTCATAAATTTTATCAAAAAATTCATTCGCAGTTTTGGAGGCAGCTTGTACTTCTTTGCTGTCGGTAGAGTTGGTATTGACATCGCGGTTTTGACAGGCTATTATTGTACAGACGAGTGCGATGAGGATAATTTTATTTTTCATAATGATTTCGTGATTGTTTTTTTAGGGAAATTATGATGCGAAAAGTTGTGCTGCTACTTTCACATTCAATTTTTTATCAAAGATAGCTTTTATTGGAATTGTGAATCCTTTGAGTGCGAAACTTGTGATTTCACCGTCAGAGGCTTTTAGAATGAGTAAATATTTTCCGTCTCTCAAATGGTATTGTTCAACTGTTTTTTCTGTGGTATCGACTATCCAGTATTCCTCAACACCATGTTCTTGATAGTCTTGAAACTTGATACCTC
>CALCMV010000098.1 GCA_937967535.1 uncultured Saprospiraceae bacterium | reverse complement strand
CGTCTAACTTTGCCTAAAGCGAATACTCGTCAGACGAATCACTTTATTCAGTGCGAATATTTTATGAGACAAATCACTACATTTTACAAAAACCTTCGTCAGACGAGTAGTACCTCCAAGCAAACTTAGACGGGTAGCCTTAATGAAAATTAAATATCTGATAATCAATTACTTACGATTTAAAACCGAATTTCCCAGTTACCGAATTTCCAAAATGTCCAAAGTCCCGTAGAATAAAGGTGTACAAAATAAAATAACATGAAAAATTGCTACCTGCTCATACTTTTATTTGCACTCACTTCCGCTTGTTGCAATGATGAAATGCCGGACGACGAAAATCCGACTGGCGGAGGTTCCATAGGTACAGACCTTACAGGCATTGAGTATGCACCTATGCCTTATGATTTTCCGACCCCCATGTTTTTTCCCGAACCCAACTTGCCTGCCAACAATCCTCTGACAGAACAAGGCATTGAGCTAGGCAGACGCTTGTTTTACGACCCGATACTCTCGGCAGATAGTACGATGTCTTGCGGAACTTGTCATAGTCCGGCAAAGAGTTTTGCAGATAATCTGGCCACGCCTGTTGGGATAGATGGCATAGCCGGTCAGCGCAATACGATGGCATTGATTAACCTTGCTTTCGTTCCCAATCTCGCATTTAACTGGAACGGTTCCTCTCCCACGCTTGCCGCACAAGCCCTCGAACCCGTCGAAAATCCCATCGAACTACACGAAGATTGGGACAATGTAGAAGAAAAACTCCGCAGTCACCCGACCTATCCCCAATTTTTCCGTCAGGCATTCGGCATCGAAAATTCCAACGACATCACACGCGACCTTGCCACCAAAGCTATTGAACAATTTGAATTGACCCTCATCAGTTCTGATGCCTATTACGATAGGGCAGTAGTGCGTACCGAACCGGGTGTTTTTTTGGAGGAAAATGAATTTCGCGGGCTAAAACTTTTTCAAGACGAAGGCGCAACCGGTTTGAAGGATGCACAATGCTGGCACTGCCATAGTTTTGGTGCCAATAAGACCCTTTTTACCAATGGTGGTTTCTTCAATAATGGTTTGGATTCGGTAGACTTACTCACTGATTTTGAAGACTTTGGGCATGGTACTGTCACCGGAGATTTGGCAGACAACGGACGATTCAAAGCCCCGACATTACGCAATATCGCACTCACAGCCCCCTACATGCACGATGGGCGATTTGCGACATTAGAGGAAGTAATGGACCACTATGCCGATGGCGGTCATTTCGCTCCGAATGTGGATGCTTTTGTCCCTTTGATTGATTTGGACGAACAAGAAAAAGCGGATATTATCGCCTTTATGCACACCTTGACCGATACTATTTTTACAAAAAATCCTGACTACCAAAATCCATTTTGACGGTGGACGGTTGACGGTGGATGGCTGACGGTATATACTCACTTACTATGATACTAGAATTAAAAGATTACAGGATATTTCTCGGTGCAGATATTTGGAAGGATTTTGCTTATTTGTTGAAGCAACGAGCCTATTCTCAAATATTGATTTTGGCAGATGAAAATACGGCGCGGGATTGTTTACCGATTTTTCAAGTATGGGTAGATGTGCCGTTTCAGGTCATTGAGATTCCGGCGGGAGAACGCTACAAAAACCTCCAAACTTGTCAGGCGATTTGGAAAACCATGTTTGAATACGCCGCAGACCGCAAGGCACTCGTCATCAATCTCGGTGGCGGAGTGATTGGCGATATGGGCGGTTTTTGTGCGGGTACTTATAAGCGCGGAGTGGATTTTATACAATTTCCGACGACACTGCTTTCGCAAGTAGATGCCTCGGTTGGGGGCAAATTAGGTATTGATTTTCAGGGGATTAAAAATTCAATTGGTTTATTTGCGAATCCGCAGGCGGTCTTTATTCATCCACCTTTTTTAGAGACCTTATCGAAGCGCGAATTACGAAGTGGTTTTGCGGAAATTGTGAAACACGCTCTTATTTTTGATGCACAATACTGGTCGGATATTCAGCAATTGAACGAATTGACAGTCGCTAATTTATCGGAATTAATCTTGCCTTCCATCGAAATAAAAAAACAAGTTGTAGAGAGCGATCCTTACGAAAAAGGCTTGCGAAAAATTCTCAATTTCGGACATACAATTGGTCATGCGATAGAGAGTTTTTATCTCGAAACCGATACCCCATTATTGCATGGCGAAGCAATTGCAATTGGGATGATTTGTGAGGCATGGCTGTCCTTTAAGACCTTCACATTGAAATTGAGTGAATTGCGAATACTTAGCGAATTTATCCTCAAAATCTACGGAAAAATCCAACTCGACCTCCAACAAACCGACACCTTCATCCAACTCATGCGAAATGACAAAAAAAACGAAAACGCCCAAATCAACTTCACCCTCCTCAAACGTATCGGCGAAGCCGTTGTCAATCAAACTTGTGATGAAGTGAGTATTGCAGCGAGTTTGCGGTATTATGATGAATTGATGGCTTGATGAATTGTTGATTTTTCCTGTGTATGATATGCACATCATCTTCTCAACTAATAGTCTGTACAATTTTTGAAGGTTGCACTGAAATAAGTAAAAATAAAAATACTTTATTTTTAATGTCTTCGCCAAATTTTGAATTTTGAATGACAAATAAATTTAAATTTTACTTTGTTTTTACTGATAATTAATAAATTAAACATTTTTATCATTCAAAATTCAAAATTGGCGAACACATTATAAAAACGACTTCCCTTATCTGACTTTCAAACTCTTTTCAAATTATGCAAAAACTACTCATTATAGCGGGGATAGCTGGCGCAACGGCGGTCATCATTGGCGCATTTGGTTCGCATGGACTCACGCCACATTTGACAGATAATCAAATGAATACCTTTGATATTGCTTCAAAATATCATTTTTACCACGCATTAGCTATACTGGCAATGGCGGCATTGTACCCACATGTGACCAACAAACATTGGGTCAACCGTGCAGGATATGCTTTTGCTATTGGGATAGTGCTGTTTTCCGGCTCGCTTTATCTATTGGCTTGTAAAAACATACTGCAATTGGGAACATTCACAAAAATAATCGGACCTATTACGCCTATCGGTGGATTAACTTTTATATTAGGCTGGATTGTATTAATTTTGTCTGTGAAAAAAAATGAGTAAACTTTCACTTTATTTTTTATAAATAATATAAAAATAAATTTAAATAAGTCTGTTCGCCAATTTTGAATTTTAAAATGTAACTTTATATATAAAAAACCGTAGAAAGTATCGGATAAATATCTAAAAACACTAGCCCAGACCTTTATATGAAAAGTAATAACGCATACGAATTGTACGTCCAAAAAATGCGTAAAATCGCTGATGTACGCAATTCCATTTCAGTATTGAATTGGGACAAGGAAGTTAATCTTCCGGCTAAAGGTAATAATGCCCGTTCGCGGCAAGTGGCTACGCTTGCCGGTATTGCACACGAAATGTCTATTGACAGAGAACTCGGCAACCTCCTCAATACGCTGCACAAAGGCAATAATCTTGATAAACGCCAAAGCAGAAATATTGAACTTTCTTACGAAGATTATCAAAAATCAACCAAATATTCTACGAATTTTGTCATTCGCCTTTCCGAAACGACTTCCGAAGCCTATCACGCATGGATGAAAGCCCGGCAGGAAAATGATTTTTCATTTTTCAAAGAATCGCTGGCAAAATTGGTCGAAATCAAGCGCGAAGAAGCACAATTATTGGGTTACGAAGCGCACCCTTATGATGCCTTGATGGATATATTTGAGCCGGGGGCAAATGTGGCAGATACCGATGTGCTGTTCAAAGATGTACGCGAACAACTCGTTGATTTTGTGCGCCGCATACGCGAAAAACCGCAGATAGACGACAGCTTCATGCGGAAGTTTTATGCCAAAGATAAACAATGGGAATTAGGGCTGAAGATGCTCCGAAATATGGGCTACGACTTTGAAGCCGGACGACAAGATATTTCAGAACATCCCTTCACGACCAATTTTGCGGCTACCGATGTGCGCGTCACGACACGTATTGACGAAAATGATTTTGGCAATATGGCTTGGAGTTGCATCCACGAGGGCGGTCATGCACTATACGAACAGGGCTTGCCCGAAGACCAGTATGGTTTGCCGCTTGGCAGTTTCCTTTCTTTGGGCATCCATGAGTCGCAATCGCGCCTTTGGGAAAACAATGTCGGACGTGCTTTGCCTTATTGGAAAGCCAATTATAAACACTTACAAGAAACCTTCCCCGACAATTTGAGTGATGTGAATTTAATGGATTTTTACAAAGCCATCAATCGCGTCAACCCAAGTTTTATTCGTACCGAAAGTGATGAATTACACTATCATTTTCACATCTTGATTCGTTACGAAATCGAAAAAGGACTCATCGAAGGCAGCCTCGAAGCCAGCGATTTGCGCGAAATTTGGAACGACAAATACAAAGAATATCTCGGCGTAGATGTCCCTGACGATAAGCACGGTGTACTGCAAGACATTCACTGGTCGCACGGTAGTTTTGGCTACTTCCCAACCTATTCGATGGGTAGTTTTTACGCGGCACAATTTCACAAACACGCACAAAAAGATATGCCCGACCTCCTCCAAAAAACCGAGCAAGGCGACCATGCCGACCTCCTCGCATGGTTACGCGAAAAAGTCCACCAACACGGACGCTTCTATACCGCCGACGAACTCTGTAAACAAATCACCGGAGAAAAACTGAATTTTCGCTATTTTATGGAATATGCAGAGGAAAAATATTCGGGTATTTATGGGTTGTGATTGGTTATTGAGTTGATTGAGTTATTGAGTTATTGAGTTATTGAGTTGATTCGGTGTTAAATTTCGTTATGCGAAATAATAAACTCAGGGACTATTCAATATTTTGTGTCACGCAGAGAACGCGGAGTTCGCAGAGATTTGATTATCAGTCTTTTGTAAATATAGCATCCTTAATTTAAT
>CALCMV010000097.1 GCA_937967535.1 uncultured Saprospiraceae bacterium | reverse complement strand
AAATATCGTTGTCCTCAATATATTTTTCATTATTTCTATTTTTGGTCAAATTTAGGAAGTTTTAACATGAATTGAAACACAGCAGCCTTATTTTTTGTTGATTTTTATTGATGAATTGTAGCGTTGATGAGTTGTGGAGTTAATGTTCCGGTTCAATAATTCATCAACTCGTCAACGCTACAACTCATCAGCACTACTCCACAAAGTAAACGCTAAATTGCTTATTTTGAATGACTTTTGGAAAATTCAAATTGTGGTCTTTAAAGGTTATAAAATGCGTGATACCGTATTTTTCCTGTAAATTTTTAATATCAATTTCGTTCAAATTACGGTAATTTTCATCTGCCATATCAAATAATTTCAAACCCACTTCGCGCGAATCGACATCGACACCATATACATCGTCGATTCGTTTGTACCAATCTGCCATTGCTACTTTCCTGTGTACCAATATTTTATAATCGACCATCGAACTGCGCTCGCCATACACTTTTAAGGTCGTGAAATTTATCGGGTGTAAAAACAAGGCGTCCTCTGCCGTTTTTTTATTGATGAGATAGCTAATATTTGCCGCTGCTTCGGTTTGTCGTTGATTGCCAAAATCAAATGGTACATTCCAAAAGAATAGCGAGCGACTAAAAATCAGCACGTACAACACGCCTGCCCCCACACACGCCAACACAGGAAATGCAATTTGAGCGAGTATTTTTTCTTGTAAAAACTTTAACTTTTTTTCTACTATTGAAAACACCGCAATTACCGAAAATGCCTCCATCCAAATGGTCATTTTGAACCATTGCAAGGAAGCCGCATTGACCTCAGAAAAGCCTTCCACAAGAATAAAATATACCAACATCCCCAACCACGAAATCAAAAAGAACAAGCCGATTTTTTTGTTTCTGATTAAATAAAAAACAGTTCCGAAAATGAGTAAAGGAATGATTATCAAATAATTAACCCAACCATATTCCATCGGAAGATAATGATGTGGTGAGCGAAATTCAAATAGAATTTCAAAAAATTGTGCATTCGTGATGCCTTTATCTTCAAAAAAGAATTTCAGAAAAACCACCCACAAACCACCTGTCAAAACAAAGGCAAATACCCCCACAAACCATCGCCACCAATCCACCTTAATTGCGCCAAAAATTTTCCCCAAAAACAACACCCCCGCACAGGTCACAAACAACTGCGTACCAATCACCGGCTGCAATAAAGTCGCCAAACCAAAGATGAGCAAAGCCAAAATATAGCGTTCTTTCAGCAATTGAAAAATGCCGAATAAACCCATTAATTTGACGAGACTACTGACGAAAAATGAGTTGTAATACAATTCATTTCCCCCCAAATTGATGCCATACAAGGGTACAAAAATTACGAGAATTGCCAACCACACCAAGTAGTCGGTCTTGATAAACATTCGCCCGATTTTGTACCACAATAAAAACTGTAAGAGCGTCACCAAGACGTGCATCAGCACACACATCAATTCGAGATAATCACCTGATAATGAGAGCAAATAGGAAAAAGCGAAGCGTTCATTCGGAACTTTGGCGTGGATGCCTTGCAGGTAATTGTCGGATGGGTAGAGGTCGGGCGAATTGAGGAAAATGGCGTAGGCTTGGGTCTGCATTGCGTCATTGCGCCCGTACTCGTAGCCCCAACGCGCCACTACGCACAGGTAGCAGGCAAGCAAGGCAATCAGCAATTTTAGTGGATGTATAGTGGATTTCATTTTTTTTCTGAACCACTAAGCGCACGAAGGACACTAAACTAATCTAACGTGAAAGAAAACTAAGATTTTTGAAAGCGTTTTGATTTGATGTAGAGAAAATTCATGAATTTTCTCTACATCAAAAAATAATTTTTTCTAATCTCTTGTTTCCTTTCACGTTGATTTTGTTTTAGTGTTCTTAGTGTCCTTAGTGGTTGTAAATCTGTATTTTACAAGTGTCCAAATCGCCTCCAAGCCATCGTACCAACGTATCTTTTTTCCCTCTTCAATCTTGCGTGGCGCATAAGTAATCGGTATCTCCAAAATCGGAATTTTTCGCTTCAAAATCTTCGCTGTCACCTCCGGGCAAAACTCAAAACCCTCACATTCTAAGGGAATACTCATCAGCAAGTCGCGGTCAAAGACTTTGTAGCAAGTCGGCTCGTCTGTGAGGCGCGAACCGTAGAGCAGATTCGTCACCCAAGTCACCAACAAACCGCCGTAATAAAAACGCAAAGCCGAGTGGCGTTCATTCGATTTATTCAAGATACGCGAACCATAAACGACCTTATATTCGCCATCCAAAATCGGTTGTATCAACTTCCCATATTCCTCCGGCGCGTACTCCAAATCAGCATCTTGTACAATCACCACATCGCCCGTACATTGCTCAAAACCAACACGTAAGGCATGTCCTTTTCCTTTATTTTTTGGGTTCAAAATGGTGTTGTACTTACCATTATACGAAGCCAAAATACTCGGCGTGCTATCCTTCGAGCCGTCATCCACAATGATGATTTCTTTCTCCACTTCGCCCAAATCTACGGCATCTATACGCCGCAAAATCGCGGCGATAGTCGCTTCTTCATTATAACATGGTATGACGATGGATAATTTCATAATGTAACGCGTGCTTCCAGCCTGTTCGCTTATTTTTTCTTCAATTTAAATAACATAAACAAGGGAATTTTCATCCTTCGTTCATATTCTTCCGGCGTTTCAAAATACTTTATATCAGGTTTCGACTCTCTCAATGCTAACACCTCAAATCCTGTATTTTGAATGATTTGAAAATACTCTTCTATCGTTCTGTGGTACTTCACTACATTTTTTCCAATCCAGTGATTTACCCTTTCCCCACTCTCAAAATAATTGTCCACAATCCAGTTTTTTCTGCGTCCTTTCCGATGATATGCCTCGTAACAACTCGTGATAATTGGGTGTTCCACAGAAAAAACAAACTCACCTTCTTCTCTCAATCCCGTATGAAATTTCACAAAAAGCCCCTTCAAATCCTGCACATAATGAAAGACCAAACGCGATACTATTAAATCATACTTTTCCTTTGGATAATTATACTCTTCAATATCAAGACATTCAATTTTCGCATCGGTATTTTTCAAATGCTCTATTGCCAACTCAAACATATTTTCCGAGCCTTCAATACCATGATAACTTCTTGATTTTCTTTCTAATAACTCCTTTCCATACTTTCCGTCTCCACAACCCAAATCTAAAATATCTTTACCTGCTACATCTTGAATGAGTTGGTCTAAGACGGGTTTTTCGAGTATATTATTCGGCGAATCAGGGCGATTTCTTTTTGTTATATATTGCTCAAAAAAATCGTCATCGTCATATGCTTTGTAGTTTTTGTAGTTCATTTTCATAACGTAACCCAGACATTCTTGTCTGGAAAATAGGACGCGCACGGACAGGAATGTCCGCGTTACGTAAGCCACAAAGATAATAAAAAACTACCCACCAACAGCCCCGAATACAAGACATACATCCGCACATTCAAATAGGATTTTAGTGGTATTTTTAATTGAAAATAATTATACGTAATCATCATAATTTTCTCACAAGCGAAT
>CALCMV010000096.1 GCA_937967535.1 uncultured Saprospiraceae bacterium | reverse complement strand
ACCCAAAATGCGATGTTATTTTTTGCTCAATCAAGGCGCGAAAATGTGAGTTTATCGGGATAAATGACCATTTTTGTAACGCAGAGTGAGCGAAAAAGAACGAGCAGTTTGGGTGGTTTATTTGTTGCGAGTTCCCTTATTGAAATTCAAAATTTTCACAAGCTAATTCAAAATAAAATTTGGTTTTTAAAATTAATTTTAATAAAATATTAATTTTAAATTATTTATTATTAATTGAAAATCAATAAAATTTTGAACGCGAAAAAATTTAACAGAAATGTGAGTTTTACATTTCAAAAAAGTGTCAACTACTTTTACCACAAATTTAAACATGCCCATGCTCTTATTTTTATTCCAAAAAACAATATCAAAAAATAACATTTTCGTAAGTTGCAAATTATTTGAACACATAGCGCAATGCCTCTGCTTTGCGCCCCGCACTTGTTCAGCTATATAGTTAGGGATTCAAGCAGGAGGCATTATACTAAGGTAAAAGCAAACAAAAATGAAAAAGGAAACGATAGCCATTCACGGCGGATACCAATCCGAACCTACCACAAAATCCGTTGCCGTACCGATATATCAGACGGTAGCCTACGAATTTGATAATGCACAACATGGCGCAGATTTATTCAATCTCGCAGTGGCAGGAAATATTTACAGCCGGATAATGAACCCGACAGTAGGCGTACTCGAAGAGCGCATGGCAGCACTCGAAGGCGGTGTCGCAGCACTCGGTGTGAGTGCGGGTAGTGCAGCAGTCAATTACTCGATACTAAACCTCGCAGTGGCGGGTGATAATATCGTTTCTGTACCACAACTGTATGGTGGAAGTTATACACTTTTTGCACATATGTTGCCCGCACAAGGCATCGAAGTACGCTTTGCGGAAGGCGATAGTGCGGAAGACATTGCAAAACACGTTGATAGTAAAACACGCGCCGTATATTGCGAATCTATCGGAAATCCGGCAGGAAATATCGCTGATATTGAGGCACTTGCAAAGGCTGCACATGCACATGGCATACCACTTATCGTAGACAATACGGTGGCAAGTCCTGCACTTATCAATCCGATAGCTTATGGGGCAGACATCGTGGTACACTCCTTGACCAAGTATGTAGGTGGGCATGGTACAACGATTGGCGGCGTGGTCGTAGATGGCGGTAAATTTGACTGGGCAGCCCATGCTGACCGCTTCCCGATGATGAGTACGCCCGAACCTTCATATCATGGCGTGGTCTATACAGAGGCATTTGGTCCGGCGGCTTATATCGCACGGATGCGTACCGTTGCACTCCGAAATACAGGCTCGGCACTCTCTGCGATGGCTGCTTTTCAGATTTTGCAAGGACTGGAAACGCTCTCGCTACGTATGGAACGGCACTGTGATAATGCAATGGCAGTAGCGCAGTATTTGGAAGGTCACTCGCAAGTTGAATGGGTGCGTTATGGTGGTTTGGAGAGTAGCAAATACCATGCGCTGGCAAAGAAATATACCAATGGCAAACCTTCCTCACTGCTCACTTTCGGGATTAAAGGCGGTTATGAAAAAGCGGAAAAATTCTACGATGCCTTACAACTCTTCAAGCGTTTGGTGAATATCGGTGATGCAAAGTCGCTTGCTTGTCATCCGGCATCCACCACGCATCGGCAAATGACCGTCGAAGAACAAGCCAATGCAGGTGTGACACAAGACCTGCTACGCCTATGCGTTGGTATCGAACATATTGACGATATTATTGCGGATTTGGAACAGGCTTTTGCTGCGGCTAAATAGAAACACCAAAATTCCAAATTCTTTGAGCAGTCTTTGACCTTTGGTTTGAGACTGCTTTTTGTTTTTATTGAAAAATAAATTATTTATTTTTGTGAAAACTACTCAGGTTCGTCGCTTAAATTTGTACTTCCATTTATAAGCCACTAATGCACGAATGATTTCAAGGGAATTATCAATAAATTCGTAAAAAAATTAGTGTATTCGTGGCTAAAACAGGTATTATAAAAGTTGTGAACATTTCTCTAAATCAACATAGAACGAAGTACGACGAACATTACAAACATTTTATAAATAATAATTTAAATTAATTTCATAATTATTTGTTGCGACTTCCCTAAACATGAATCACGAATTAACGAATCACAAATCACGACATTTATGAAAAAACTCTTCTATCTTTTACTTGTACTTGCTGTGGCTTTAGCGGGCGGGTATTTTGGGATGCGCTATTATTTGAATGAAAAAGCTGCGACTGTAGTGGATGCTTCGGGTACGGTTTTGTTGGAAAAAGTGCAGCGTGTGGCAAAGATGATTACCGTCGAAGGATATTTTTCGGAATTGTATGACCACAAAGATTATTATAGTTATGATATTAGTATTTTTCGGAAAAAAGCAATTTTGAAAGTAACGGGAAAGGTATCAATTGGCTATAATTTGGAGAAGATGGAATTTGATGTAAACCCGACTAAGCGCGAATTGCTAATCCGATATTTTCCCGACCCCGAAGTCTTATCAATTGATAGCGATGTGAGTTATTACGACATTCAGGAAGGCTTGTTCAATTCCTTCGGACCGGAAGACCTCACCAAACTCAATGCCGCCGCCAAAGACCTCATCCGCGAAAAAGCCAATAACAGTGACCTCATGCTACAAGCCGAAGACCAAGCCAACGACATTCGCCAACTCATCACTTTCATCGCCGAAGAATCCGGCTGGACAGTCACCGAATGGACGCGCCCACAATACGAAGAGTCGCTTCGCGATTCTTTAATTCACTGATTTTTGATTCACATAAAATAAAACCTTTGGGTGAAGGATAAAAAAGTTCATTATATTGCCGCGAGGTATTTTCTAAATTGAAAACTCATTCAAAATTATTTTTAATGAAAGCTAATAAAATCATCTATTGGATAAGCACGGGTTTACTCTGTGCGCTAATGTTATTTTCGGCAAGTATGTACCTGAGAAGCCCCGATATGGTTGCCGGATTTTTCAAACATTTAAATTATCCGACCTATCTCGTATATCCGCTTGCAATAGCTAAAATATTGGCGGTCGTAGCCATTCTTAGCCGTCAATCTGCCTTCCTGAAAGAATGGGCATATGCAGGAATTTTCTTTGATGTGGTACTCGCATTTACGGCACATATGGTGGCACAAGACGGTGGCTGGACGATGGCAGCAGCGGGAATTGTACTCGTGGTGGTATCGCGGTTTTTGGATGGGCGGGCTTTTGCAAAGTAAGGCAAAATAAATTTAGGCTATCAGTTCAATGTGTTCACCAATTTTGAATTTTCATTTTCATTTTCATTTTCATTTTGAATTTTCATTCATTCCATAGCGATAAAACAATATGAAGTACCGATGCCAATGTTGCGGCGAATTACAAGATAAGTGGCCCGCGATAGCCTTTAAAGTACCGAATCATTATCTTCATTTGTCGAATGAAGAAAAGCAAACAATCGCCCGCGTAAATAGCGATTTTTGTATCATCAATCATGAAGACCAAACCGACCGATTTATACGAGTGACGCTCTCGCAAAAGGTGATTGATAATTGCGGAGATTTGGAATACGGACTTTGGGTATCGTTGAGCGAAGAGAGTTTTGAGGATTATTTGACGCATTTTGATGACGACAATCACATCACGACCTATTTTGGTTGGTTGTCGAGTTTTATTCCGGGTTACGAAAATACCTTGCAGATACCGACTACTGTACAAACCAAGTCGGATAATCAAAGACCGGAAATCATACCGCGCGAGGGTTTTGACCATCAATTTGTAAGAGATTATTATGCCGGAATTACGAAGCAGGAAGCCGAAAGACGAGTGGAAGAAATGTTGCGGAATACGGGATATTATAATTGAACTTCTGGCAAAAGATTCACTCATTCATTCATTCATTCATTCACTGCTACTTATACTCCAATTCCTCTCCTTTCACCGTACCGTATTTGAGCGATCGGAGGTCTTTCAGATAATTTTGATGCACTTTCCATGGTTTTTTCGCGCCTTGTTTTGGCAGGATGTCATTGGCTCGATTGATATAACCGGAATCAAGGTTAATGAGTTTTTCCGAACCAATACTAGCGTCATATCGCGGCACACAGACCCGCAAACCCTTCGCATCCATGTGATTGAGGATGCGTGTCACAAAAAGACAATTCAAATCTGCCTTTAGCGTCCACGAAGCATTGGTATAGCCTGTGGCGAAGGCAAAATTTGGTGTATTGCTCAACATCACGCCCCTGTATGCGTGTTCTTGCGACAAGTCCATCGTTTGTCCGTCCTGCTGTATTTTCATGCCGCCAAACAGTTCGAGTTTCAAGCCCGTAGCCGACACGATAATATCTGCGGGAAGCAGCTTGTTGGAATTGAGACAAATGCCTTCGGGTGTAAATTCCTTAATCGTATCCGTCACAATATCTACCCGTTCCTCGCGAATGGCATCAAACAAATCATTATCGGGAATCAGGCAAAGGCGTTGGTCCCAGGGATTGTAGGTCGGGTCAAAATCAGCATCATTATAACGCTCCCCAATCGTTTTTTTAGCTTCTTTTTTCAACCAATTACGCACGCCATCGGGTCGGCTTCTTGCCATTTTATACAAAAACATACTCATAAAAATATTCTTCCAACGGGCAATTTTATGCGCGGTTTTGGCAGACAGTATTTTTTTGAAAAAATTAGCAAATTTATCCTCACTTGGCAGGTTTAGGATGTAGGAGGGGGAGCGTTGGAGCATCGTTACTTTTCGGGCTTTTTTCGACATTTCGGGTACGAGTGTTACTGCAGTTGCCCCGCTACCGATGATGACCACATTTTTATCCGTATAATCTAATGAAGCATCCCATTTTTGCGGATGCAGAATAGGTCCTGCAAAAGATTCGCTATTCGGATACGGAGGCGTATAGCCGCTTTCATAAGAATAATAACCGCTACACATAAACAGGAAATTGCATCGAATCTCCTCCTTGTCGCCTTCAATCTTTATCGTCCACACTTGCTCGTCCGACGACCAATTCGCATTCACTACCTTGCTATCATATTGTATTTTTTGGTCAATGCCAAACTTACGTGCCGTCTCTTTAATGTAACTCAAAATCGCCGAACCATCCGCTATTGCCTTCGGATTTTTCCACGGACTGAACGAATACCCAAGCGTATACATATCCGAATCGGAGCGTATCCCCGGATATTTGAATAAATCCCAAGTCCCGCCCATCGAGTTGCGTGCTTCGAGTACCGTATAGCTCTTGTCCGGGCATTTATCCTGAATGTGGTATGCCGCCGCAATGCCCGAAAGCCCTGCACCAACTATCACTACATCGTATTTTTTCATAACCGATTTTGATTTTTGATTTTTGATTTGGTGATTTTTGATTTGAAGAATGTTTTGCTTCGCAAAACAGAAAAGGAATCAAAAATCGAAAATCAAAAATCACTCAATTAGAGCATGTTTAAAGGCTAACCATTTAACTTTGCCTAAAGCGAATACTCGTCAGACGAATCCCTTATTCAATGCGAATATTTTATGAGACAAATCACGACATTTCACAAAAACCTTCGTCAGACGAGTACTATCCCGCAAGCAAATTTAAACATGCTCTTACACGCCAAATTGTGTCAAGTGATGTTCGAGGTGTTTGTAAAATGAATTATTCCATTCCTTAGCGGTCAATGCGCCAAATGAATTGGATTCCATGCCTTCAAAATGACTCGCACCTAGCTCTTGCGTCTTGCGAATATAGTCAATAAGTCGTTGTTTTTCAGTATTAAACTCGCGCTCATCGCTAATGAGGAATTGCGGTGCAGTGCGTGAGTTTTGCGGAAATGGTTTTTCGTTTACCACTGCATTTTTGACCATGAGTTTTAGAATAAAACGCTTCAATCCTGTCGCTTTTGGGTGCTTATCGGTGTACACCATTTCGTAGGTGACATTGCAGTGAGCGAGCATTTGTGCGACATTCATCTTGCCCCATTTCGGTTGAGATTCGGGCCTGAGTTGATTGATTCTACCAATCACTTCTTCGCTAACAGTAGTATCAAATATATTTTTCATTTTTTTATGCTAATAAATTTATTAATTAGAATTTGGATAGAGGAAATTGGGTAATTTGGAAATATTGATTGTCAGTGAGTTACAAATTTCCACCTAATTTCCCAGTTACCTAATTCCCATTTTGTCCAAAGTCCAAGTATTTTGCAAAAACAAAAATAAATAAATTATTCGCGTTCAATTTGTAATTTTTAATTTGGCGAATATATTTAAATTAATAAATATTTAATTTTCTCACTTCAAAATCAGCGAAATCAAATTTTAAACATGCTCTTATGATTTACAACAAATTATTTAAAAACAAATAACAATAAATTTTGTGAAACTTCTTGCATACTACTTCGGGTATTTTTGTCATTTTCGTGTCAGAGAGTCATTAAGAAAATCTTATTTTCAAAGGAAAATAAAGAAAGTGCAAGCCTAATTCATTGTCGTATTGACGCATTTAAATTCACTCATTACATTCAATGTGTTCGCCAATTTTGTTGAAGACATTATACATTTAAGCATTGGAAATTGCATCATTATAGCATTACACATTGTAGCATTATAGCATTTAAGCATTGCATCATTGTTAAACATTATGCACTGCGTCTGCCATTTCAACAATCAATTCGGGGTCTTTTTCGACGGCATTGCCCACAACGATAATATCTGCTCCGGCTTCTACATTTTGGAGTGCTTTTTCGGGAGTACGAATACCGCCGCCTACGATAAGCGGGGCTTTGAGTCGCTCACTCACAGCGCGAATCATAGATTCGGAAATAGGTGTTTTCGCGCCGCTTCCGGCATCCATATAGATGAGTTTCATACCCATCAGTGAGCCGGCGAGTGCAGTACAAACTGCTATATCGTCTTTATTGGAGGGAATCGGATAAGTGTTGCTCATATACGAAACGGAGGTAGGCACACCGCCATCAATCAGCATATAACCTGTCGAAATAATCTCCAAAGGACTAGAGTACAAAAACGAAGCGGTTTCTACGTGTTTGCCAATGAGCAAGTCGGGATTTCGCCCCGAAATAAGCGATAAATACAGCATTGCATCGGCACGATAACTCAGCTGCAAGGAGCTACCCGGAAATAAAACCACCGGAACATCGCAAGCATCTTTGATTTGAGAAATGGAATAATCCAAGGTATCATTCATAATCAAACTACCGCCCATAAAAAAGCAATCAACCTTTGCACGTATCGCCAAATCAACGACTTGACCGATGTTTTGAGTTTTGACCTCATCAGGGTCTATCAAAACCACAAAATTCTTTTTCCCGGCTTTTTTATCTGCCTCAAAACGACTGTAAATTGAATCCATAATTAATGAGTGAATGTTGAATGAGCGAATAGTTTCAATGAGTGAATGTTTTTAATGCGCTAATATTTGACCGTTATTTAATTGTCGCATAAGAATTATTGGCTAGCCATTTAACTTTGCCTAAAGCGAATACTCGTCAGACGAATCCCTTATTCAATGCGAATATTTTATGAGACAAATCACGACATTTCACAAAAACCTTCGTCAGACGAGTACTATCCCGCAAGCAAACTTAAACGGCTAGCCGAATTATTCACTCATTCACTCATTGGTACTATTCACACATTATTCTACCAAAGGTAATCAAACGATATGGCAATATAAACCACTTGTATTGGAAAAGTGAAAAAAGGTAAAAATTAAAAATTTCTTACATTTGAAATGCTGATTGTTTTTGGGCGTAAAAATAACTTTTGTTTATTATTTTATTTATTATTGCACACTGATTAAACTAAAATTTCAAATTCTAACTACCAAATTCCAATCCAAACGATTTTCTGTATTATTTTTGTCGGAACTTGGAATTTGCGATTTGGAATTTTTCAAAAAGGCTACGGGCATAAAAGATTAGTACACTGCAAATTATACTTATTTAATTTACGATGTGCTTAGAGCATGTTTAGCACAACTCGTAACCCAAAACCCGTACCCCACAACCCGTAAATCCTACACTTTAACGAGATACACGCATGATGACATTATATAAAGTGTCAAATGGGCATTTTATGTCTTCTTAAAAAAATCAGACAAAGCAGGTACTTATCTGACTTCCGACCTCTTAATCTGACAACAAACGAAATATGAGAAATTTTACAACTATGAAATATATTGTGAGAACAATCATCCTGCTAATGGGCGCAATGTGGATGACAAACGAAGCCAAAGCAACACATGCTATGGGGGCTGACCTTACCTACGAATGTATTGGTCCGAATCAATATAGAGTACAGCTTCAGTTTTTCAGAGATTGTAATGGTATTACACCGGAATCGAATTATATCGTTCAGGCAACTTCTGCCTCATGTGGTTCTGCCATTGATGTATGGGTCAATCAGCAGGGCGCACCGGAGGTCATTACGCCCCTTTGTCCCGGAGAGGAGGATGCTTGTCTTAGCCCCTTAGGTGTATTTGGTGTCGAACAATATACATATACAGGATTGATGACGCTGCCCGAATGTGCGCCCGGTGGAAATGACTGGGAATTGTCTTGGGAACTTTGCTGTCGCAATATTGCCATTACAACACTCACGATTGCCGATATACAGGAATTTTATGTCACTTCCAGTCTTGACAATACTGTTTCTGATTGTAATTCTTCTCCTACTTTTCTAAATTTTCCTACGCCCTTTACTTGTGCCGGGCAGGAAGTATTTTATAATCATGGTGCCGTAGATGTTGATGGCGACAGCCTCGTATTTAGCCTCGTAGATTGCGAGCGTATAGGCGGTCTGCCGGTGATGTACGAAATGGGTTTTAGCGGAACTAACCCGCTCTTGACTGTTGGTGGTGTTAATATTGACTCGAATACAGGCGCACTTAGTTTTATACCATCCGCAGTACAAGTAGGTGTAATGTGTGTAAAAGTAGATGAATATCGGGATAATGTATTGATAGGTAGTGTAGTACGCGATATTCAATTTACCGTTATTAGTTGTGACAATACTCTCCCCGCAGCCACCGATATTGATGGTATTTGCAATGATGGCGGGGCAATATTTGAAATCTCTACTTGTGCAGGTGCCAGCAATGAATTTTGTTTCGACATCCAATCTTGCGACGAAGATGGCGACGACATCGTGACGATGGAATGGAATGAAGCCATCCCCAACGCTACTTTCACCGTAACGAATGATGCCCAACCTATCGGTACATTTTGCTGGACACCTACCGCTGATGATTTGGGTACACATTCATTTACCGTCTTGGTAGCCGATGATTCCTGCCCTTTATTAGGTACAAATACCTACACATATACCATCGAAATCGTTAATAATCCCAACGAACCTATTGATGCCGGACCCGATGCACAAATCTGTGTCGGCGAATCCACAACCCTCAATACGACCACTGCCGCTTCAAATGTGACGAGCTACACTTGGTCGCCTACCACCGGACTTTCAAATCCCAACTCAGCCACTACCCAAGCATCTCCGGCTTCTACGACCGTCTACTCCGTTACGGCACTTTATGACGATGGCTGTCAAGGCACCGACGAGGTATTGGTCACAGTAACAGATGCCCCAAATGTTCTCATTTTCCCTCCCGAAGTAACGACCTGTCCGGGCGCAAGTGCTGTATTTTTTGCAGGAATCCCCACAGGTGCAGAGGTAGAATGGTTTGACCAAAGTGGAACTTCAATAGGAAACGGAACACCTTTTACCACTCCTCCGGTAGATTTAAGTACAACTTATACCGCCGTAGTGACTGATGCAGATGGTTGTAGCACTACCGCCACCTCATCTGTCAATGTAGGTGCCATCCAAACCGCAGTTTGTACCAATATATATGTCAGTGAAAATGCCACAGGCGATGGTTCGCAAGACAATCCCGCAAGCCTCGACGATGCCATGCAGATGGCAATGTGCAACAATACCGTCATCAAAATGGCTGCAGGTACATATAATATTGATGCACCATTACAACTGTCGAGTTTTCTTACATTGGAAGGAGGCTTTGACCCCGGCAATAATTGGACAAAATCTAGTCAGGCAGGATTGACGACTATCAATCGTACCAATATCAACCCCGAAGGACCGCCCGAAGCACAGCGTCTTGTAGCTGTTCAGGGAAATGGCGCGACTGGCTTTCGTCTGCAAGACCTTACGATTACCACAGATGATGCACTCATCAGCAGTCAAGAAGGAATTTCTACTTACGGGATTCATCTTTTAGGATGTTCAGATTATGATATTATGCGTTGTCAGATATTGCCGGGGAATGCTTCGGATGGAAATATTGGAGCAGTAGGTGCTGATGGCATGTCGGGCGTACCCGGTGGCAATGCACTAGATGCTGGCGACCACCAAACAGGTGGAATGGGGGGTGATAATGGCGGAGACGGAGGAGATGGTGGTAATGGTGGAATTTTCGCTGGTGCAGATGGACAAGATGGACAGCCCGGAGGCGGAACAAATGGAGGTGCAGGAGGTTTAGGAACGCTTGGTGATGTTCCATGTCTGTGTTTTCTTTTACCCTATGATGAAAACTGCGGTGCTGACCCGGGACTACCCGGAGGTCCGGGCAATCAAGGTAATATCGGCGCACAAGGAACAGCTCCGGTTTTAGTAGGAGGGTTCCTTGTTCCCGGCTCGGCAGGTTTACAAGGTGGAATGGGAGAACAAGGCGGCGGCGGCGGCGGCGGCGGCGGTATTGGCGGTGCAGCCTTTAATACCGATGGTGGTGGCGGCGGCGGCGGCGGCGGTGGCGGCTTCGGTGGAGAAGGCGGCACAGGCGGCTTTGCTGGTGGAAATTCTATCGGGATTTTCATTACCTCAAATGGAATGAATGGAAACATTGATGCCACATTCGTACAAACAGGAAATCTTGGGCAAGGTGGTGTAGGTGGAATGGGCGGACAAGGTGGAGAAGGTGGAATAGGCGGACAAGGAAATGACGAATTTTCATGTCTTAATAGACTGGGCGACGGTGGACAAGGCGGACAAGGCGGACAAGGTGGCGACGGTGGACAAGGCGCAAATGGTGAATCACACAATATCTTTATAGATACTGACAACCCCGGCGCTCCACTCCTCAATCAAGTAGACGATACCGACCTTGCAGCCCAACCCGTTATCACAGCCTCCAATGTCAACTGTACCAACTTAGACGTTGATTTTATGGGAAATACCGGCACATGGATGTTCGCGCCCAACACCCTCACAAGCGGACCAAACCCCACCTCTGGTGCAAATACCACAGCAGCTTTCGGCAATCTTGGACGTTACGATGTCATTCAAAACGGCATCTCCTACGCGGGCTTCCACAATGTCGCGCTCGATGGTCAGGCAGAACCCGACATACTCACCGATGCCATGATGCTTGATGTAGATACCTTCCAATTATGCGTGGGCGATTTTGCTTCCTTCAGCACCGATATTTTGGCAGATGAATACAACTGGAATTTCAACGGAGCGATTCCCAACCCGACCACCCAAGATGTTGTTTCCCAACAATTCAACACCCCAAGCGGCAACACCCCCTTTGAAATAGAACTCTTTGTCACAACCGACTGTTGCGGACCTTCTCCGGTACGTACCATTTACCTTTGGGTAGACGACACCACAGCCGGACCCATTACAGGAAATAACATTATTTGCGAAGGCGAGCGCACCATGCTTACCCTCACAGGTATTGCCCCAAATGCCCTTGTTACATGGACACCAACCACAGGCATCAATCAAATTTCCCAAACACAAGTAGAAGTTTTTCCCCTAAGCACTACCACCTATGTTGCCACTGTCACCAGCGAAAGAAATACTTGCCCTGCGACAGTGGAGCGAGAAGTTGTGGTCAATGAAAATCCTGACATTATCATCAATCCTACGGCAGTTACTTGTGTGGCTGACGGTTCGGCGAGCATCAGCATAAGCAATGGTTCGGGCAATTTCGCCTACCAATGGTCGCACAATAGCGGCATCACTACTCCAACGGCAAACAACCTCGACTTTGGCACTTACACCGTCACCGTTACCGACCAGACTACAGGCTGTATGGATACCGAAGAATTTAGCATTGACCCCGGCAATGCACCCGTTATTGTCGTTCAAAACAGTTCGGCAATTACCTGCACCAATGCAGCCGATGGCATGGTCGAACTCGGCGTAAACGGCGGTACACAACCCTATAATTTTGTATGGGACAATGGATTGCCTCCCGGCAACACACAGACCGGACTCACCTCCGGCATCATGTACTGCGTCACCCTGACCGATGCCAATAACTGCATGGTTGATTTCTGCTACGAAACCTTTGAGCCGCCCCTCATTGACATCCAAATCCAAGATTCTTTTACCCCGATTTGCCCCGACGACCCCACAGGCTTCATTGATGCCAACGTTTCCGGCGGTACAGGCGGACTCACCTACGAGTGGAGTACAGGTGCAGACACCGACATCATCACCGACCTGCTGCCCGGCACTTACACCGTCACCGTCACCGACGACAACGGCTGTGAAGGTACAGCATCCATTGACCTTATCACAGCCAACCTCCTCACTGTTGCCATTGATAGTACAGACATATTATGTACGGGCGATGCTACTGGTGAAATAATGCTCACACTCAATGGCGGTACAGCCCCATTTAATTTTAATTGGAGTGATAATACGATTGGAAATACTCAAAATCCAAGCGGACTCACAGCCGATACATACACCGTCACCGTTACCGATGCAGATGGCTGTTCTACTACCGCATCCACTCAAATTAATGAACCAAACGAATCGCTCGCATTGTCACTCGACGACATGCAGCCGTTATGTGCCGATTCAAATGAAGGTGCAATTGACCTCACTGTTTCAGGCGGTACGGGTGCATATACTTTCGATTGGGACAATGACGGTACAGGCGACGACGACGATACCGAAGATTTAAGTGATTTACCCGCAGGAATATACGCCGTCACTGTCACTGATGAAAACGGCTGTACCGAAACGACATCTGTAGAAATCACTAACCCTGATGCCATCATTGCCACCAATACACTAATTAATATAACTTGTTTTGAGGGAAATGATGGTGAAATAGATTTGACCATAGAAAACGGAACGGAACCCTATATGTTTGATTGGGATAATGACGGAACAGGCGACAACGACGACGACGAAGATTTATCAGGATTAGCCGAAGACACATACAACGTCACCATTACCGATGCAAATGGCTGTACACAAACATCAAGTGCAACCATAAGCGCACCGACCCAGGGCATCACAGCGAATGTCGAACCAAGCGATGTTTCTTGTTTTGGTGTTGAAAATGGCGAAATAGATTTGACCGTAGAAAACGGAACTGAACCCTATCTTTTTGATTGGGATAATGATGGAACAGGCGACAATGACGATACCGAAGATTTGACCGATTTGCCCGAAGGCACATACAACGTCACCATTACCGATGCAAATGGTTGTACCCAAACATCAAGCGCAATCATAAGCGCACCGACCGAAGGCATCACCGCGAATGTCGAACCAAGCAATGTTTTATGTTTTGGTATTGAAAATGGCGAAATAGATTTGACCGTAGAAAACGGAACGGAACCCTACACATTTGATTGGGACAATGACGGAACAGGCGATGATGACGACGACGAGGATTTATCAGGATTGACCGAAGGCACATACAACGTCACCATTACCGATGCCAATGGTTGTACCCAAACATCAAGTGCAATCATCACCGCACCAACCGAAGGCATTTCAGCAAGCATCACACCTACAAGCATAACATGTTTTGGAGGCATGAACGGAGAAATTGACCTCACCATAGAAAACGGAACAGAACCCTATACATTTGACTGGGACAATGACGGAACAGGCGACGATGACGACGACGAGGATTTATCAGGATTAGCCGAAGGCACATACAACGTCACCATTACCGATGCCAACGGTTGCACCATCGCTTCAAGCGCAGATATTATTGCGCCCACCGAAGATATTGTCATAGATATTACTCCGACGGATATAACATGTCCGGGAGAAACCAATGGAACAATTGATTTGACTATAACAAACGGTACAGCACCTTACATATTTGACTGGGACAATGATGGCACAGGCGATAATGACGACGACCAAGACCTCGCCGATTTGGATGCAGGCATTTACAACGTCACCGTCACCGATGAGAACGGATGTACACAAACCGCAAGCGCAACCATCGCCGCACCAACCGAAACTATCAATGCAAACAATATAGTAATGAATATTTCTTGTTTTGAGGGGAATGACGGACAAATAGATTTAACGGTAGAAAACGGAGTAGAACCTTATATGTTTGATTGGGACAATGACGGCACAGGCGACAACGACGACGACGAGGATTTGACAGGATTAGCCGAAGGCACATACAGCGTCACCATTACCGATGCGAATGGCTGCACCCAAACATCCTCCGCAACCATCACCGCACCAAGCGAAGGCATTACGATAGCCTCTACCATCACCGATGCCACTTGCTTTGAAGCCGACAATGGAGCTATCAGCATAACACCGACAGGCGGTACAGCACCATACCAGTACGAATGGAGCAATAATGACCTCACCGACAATCCCACTATGCTGATTGCCGGAGATTACACCGTCACCATCACTGATGCCAACGGATGTATGACCGAAGGACTCTTCCCGGTCGGGCAGCCTCCACAGGTCGAATTGAGCATTGCACAAGCCCTTGACCCCACTTGCGAAGGCAACGGTGAAAACGGAACCATCACCGTCTCTACTACGGGCGGCACTATCGACTACACCTACGCATGGTCACATGATGACATGTTGACAGATGATACAGCAGACAACCTCTCCGGTGGGATGTACACCATTACCGTTACCGATGCCAATGGCTGTACCGCCATCAACACAGCTACTTTACAAAGTATGAACCCGCCGATGGTCACTGCCATATCTACCGATGCCTCATGCGATGCTATGGATGGTACGGCAACTGCGGAAGTCACAGACGGATTGATGCCATATACTTATCTATGGAACGACCCCAATGACCAAGATACTCCAATCGCCACAGGTTTAGCTGCCGGGGATTACACCGTCACCGTCACCGATGCCAATACTTGCACACAAACCGCCACTATCACCGTCAATGGAGCTACCAATACATTGACTGCGACCAATGCAGCAATGAATGTTTCTTGTTTTGAGGCGAATGATGGACAAATAGATTTGACCGTAGAAAACGGAACTGAACCCTATCTTTTTGATTGGGATAATGATGGAACAGGCGACAACGACGATACCGAAGATTTAACAGGATTAGCCGAAGGCATATACAATGTCACCATTACCGATGCAAATGGTTGTACCCAAACATCAAGTGCAATCATCACCGCACCAAGCGAAGGCATTACTGCAAACAATACAGTAATGAATGTTTCTTGTTTCGGAGAAAATAATGGCGAAATAGATTTGACCGTAACCAACGGAACTGAACCCTATCTTTTTGATTGGGATAATGATGGAACAGGTGACAACGACGATACCGAAGATTTGACAGGATTAGCCGAAGGCACATACAATGTCACCATTACCGATGCAAATGGCTGTACTCAAACATCAAGCGCAATCATCACCGCACCAAGCGAAGGTATCAACGCAATTATTTTCCCCAACGATGTTTCTTGTTTTGGAGGAAATAATGGCTCAATTGACTTAATCGTAGAAAACGGAGTCGAACCTTACACATACGATTGGGACAATGACGGCACAGGCGACAACGACGACCCTCAAAACCTGACTGATTTACCCGCAGGAGATTACAGCGTCACCATCACCGATGCCAATAATTGCACCCAAACCCTAAGTACAAGCATCAACGCCCCCGCCGAAGACATCATCGCAACTGCCGCCCCAACAAATTTAAATTGCTTTGGTGATACAAACGGGACAATTGATTTGAACGTCAGCAACGGTACAGCACCCTATACTTATGATTGGGACAATGACGGCACAGGCGACGACGACGACACAGAAGACCTCACCGATTTACCTGCCGGAGATTACGCAGTCATCATTACAGATGCCAACGGATGCACCCAAATCGCCTCCGTAAGCATTATGCAACCGCAAGAAGTTGCCCTCAACATAGACCAAATCTTCGACCCCACATGTAGCGGCAATGGCGAAGACGGCACCATCACTGTATCTGCCACAGGCGGTACGGTAGATTACACTTACAGTTGGTCGCATGACATCACCCTCGAACAAGCCACCGCAAGCGGACTTCCCGGCGGCACATACACCGTAACCGTAACTGATACCAACGGATGTACAGCCACCACCGAAGTGATGCTCAATGAAGTAGATATTCCCACACTGACCGCAGATGTAATAGACAATGCTTCATGCGGCAATGCAGATGGTTCGGCAATCGCTACGCCTATGGGCGGTACTGCGCCTTACAACTACCAATGGGATGATGCCAATATGCAAATGACCGATGTTGCCATTGAGCTTTCAGCCGGAACGTACACCGTAATCGTAACTGATGCCAATGGCTGTACAGCCACCGCAACGGCAAGCGTCAGCGACTCCGATGCACCCATCGCAAGTGCCACATCAACCAATGCCACTTGTGGAGAAAGCAACGGTACAGCAATCGCCGAAGCAACAGGCGGTTTGGAACCTTACTTCTACCAATGGGATGATGCCAATATGCAAATGACTCAAACTGCTACCGACCTGCCCGCCGGAACATACAATGTCACCATCACCGATGCCAATGGCTGCATAGCCGTAGCCAATACAGAAGTCACCGACGAAGGCGCACCTACTGCCATAGCTAGCTCCACCGAAGCATCCTGTGCAGGCGGAGATGGCACAGCAACCGTCAATGTCATGGACGGTATAATGCCTCTT
Organism: uncultured Saprospiraceae bacterium; assembly: GCA_937967535.1. Lineage (GTDB taxonomy): Bacteria > Bacteroidota > Bacteroidia > Chitinophagales > Saprospiraceae > JAHDEO01. The sequence goes on along the minus strand of CALCMV010000096.1, from coordinate 10,071 downwards.
TCTTTTGTTTGGAGTGACCCCAATGGGCAAACTACACAAACCGCCATAGACTTAGATGCCGGAGACTATACCGTAACCGTCACCGATGCCAACAACTGCGTTGCTATTGCCACCGTTACCGTCAACGGGGCTGTCAGTTCAGTGACCGCCACTACTGCACCCATGACTGTTTCTTGTTTTGGAGGAAATGACGGACAAATTAATTTAACGGTAGAAAACGGTGCAATACCCTATATGTTTGATTGGGATAATGACGGTACAGGCGACAACGACGACAGCGAAGATTTAAGCGATTTACCCGCAGGAAATTATAATGTAACTATCACAGATGCGAATGGATGTACACAAACCGCCCAAGCACAAATTGACCAACCCGCTGAATTAGTATTAAACATTGACCAAGAAATGAATCCGACTTGTGCAGGTAATGGCGAAAACGGTACAATCAGTGTTTCGGGTATAGGTGGTACGCCTGATTATAACTATCAGTGGTCGCACGATGCTACATTCACCGAAGAAATAGCAAGTGACTTGCCCGGTGGTATGTATACAATTACAGTGATGGATGCCAACGGCTGTATGGCAGTCGAAAATATAACATTACAGAATGTCAGTCTGCCAAATGTTACCGCTATGGGAATTGATGCTTCATGTGGTTTGGCGGATGGTTCGGCTATCGCAACTGCATCGGATGGTGTGCCTCCTTACGCCTATATATGGGATGATGCAAATAGTCAAATGACCGAAACAGCAAGCGATTTGCCGGCTGGTTCTTACACCGTAACCGTAACAGACGCAGAAGGATGTATGACAACGGCAACAGCGAGTGTCAACGATTCGGGCGCACCCACAGCAAGCATCACAAGCACAGATGCCATATGTGGCGCATCCAACGGTTCGGCAAGCGTAGAAGCCACAGGCGGTACAACACCTTATTCCTATCAATGGGATGATGCCAATATGCAAGACACCCAAACAGCATCCAATCTACCCGCCGGAAATTATAGTGTAACCGTAACGGATGCCAATAATTGTTTGACCGTAGAAAATGTGACCATAGGCGACACAGACCTACCAACGGTAACTGCTACAAGTACGGACGCTTCACCGGGTGCTTTGGACGGTACTGCAACCGCCACCGCAACAGGCGGAACGCCACCATACGGCTACCAATGGGACGATGCAGCTATGCAAATAAGTGAAACCGCCACCGACCTGCCCCCCGGAATGTACAATGTAACCGTAACCGATGCCAACGGCTGTACAGCCACTACCAATGTCACTGTAAATGAAGCAGGTATATCATTGTCTGCGATGGCAAGTGCAGTAGATGCTTCGTGCGGTGAATCAAACGGAACAGCAACAGTCACCGCATCAGGCGGAATGATGCCTTACGATTATTTGTGGAATGATGCCAATATGCAAAACACCCCAACCGCAACGAATCTATCGGCAGGCATCTACACCGTAAGCGTTACGGATGCAGATGGAAATATAATTACTGCGGAGGCTACGGTCAATGATTCGGGCGCACCTACGGCAATGACCACAAGCACGGATGCCTCATGTGGCGCAGCAGATGGTACGGCAACAGTCACCGCATCAGACGGGGCGATGCCTTACAATTATCAATGGGATGATGCAAATATGCAGACCTCACAAACCGCCTCCAATTTATCCGCCGGAACTTACTTTGTTACTGTAACGGATGCAAATAATTGTGTGGTGATTGATAATGTAACAATTGGAGATTCGGGCGCACCTACAGCAATCACGATGGCTACAGATGCTACATGTGGTGATTCAGATGGCTCGGCAACGGTAATACCCGGAGGTGGCGCGATGCCTTATACTTATCAATGGGATGATGCAAATATGCAAACCTCACAAACGGCATCCGATTTACCCGCCGGAAATTACTCCGTCACCGTCACTGATGCCAATGCTTGTTCTATCATTGAAAATGTAACGATTAATGATACAGATGCACCAAGCGTCATCGCAACGGGTACGCCCTCTATGTGCGGTGCAAATGATGGTACAGCGAGTGCCATAGCATCAGGCGGAACACCACCTTACACTTATTTATGGGATAATGGCGAAATGACTATTGATGTAACGGGCTTGAGTCCGGGCATTCATAGTGTCACTGTCACCGATGCCAATGATTGTACCGCAGTAGGCAGCGTCAATATCGAAGATCAGGGCGCACCAATGTCTACCGTATCCAGTTTGCCTACCGATTGTGGTGGAAATGTGGGTATGGCAACAGTGACACCGACAGGCGGAACACCACCTTATACCTACCTTTGGAGTGACGGACAAATGACCGCCACTGCAACAGATTTACCCGCCGGAAATTATACCGTTACCATTACAGATGCCAACAATTGCGTGGATGTCGTTGAAGTGATTGTAGGTAATTTGGATGGACCAATGGCAAATACAACATCAACGGCAGCTGCCTGTGGTGCAGCAGATGGTACGGCTACCGTCAACCCAACAGGCGGCGCAGCACCATACACCTACGAATGGGACGATGCCAATAGCCAAGATAGCCCAACAGCTTCCGGTTTGCCCACAGGAAATTACAATGTAACCGTAACGGACGCAAGCGGCTGTATAGCGGTTTCCTCTGTTTTGGTAGATGAATTGCCATCGGAAGTCATCATTACAGTGGATATAGTGATAGATGCAAGTTGTGAGGCTATTCCGAATGGTTCGGTATCTGTCATCGCTACCGGCGGTACGGTTGCCAATATACATGATTATGTTTGGGATACCGACCCACCAACGAACAATCCCGTAGCACAAAATCTCGCTCCCGGTACTTACACCGTCACCGCTACCGACGACTTAGGATGTTCGGCTACTGCTGAGGTGGAAATCGGTACGATAGTAGGCATTATGACCAATGAAACTATAAATAATGTCAGTTGCTTTGGGGCTGATGATGGCTGGGTTAATATTCTGCTGACGGGTGGTAGTTCGCCTTATATAGCCAACTGGTCGAATGGTTTTATGGGAACAGATAATCAGGGTTTATCTTCCGGTGATTATACTGTCACTGTAACGGATTATGCAGGATGCCAGCTTGTTCAAACATTTACCGTTGCTCAACCACCGCAATCTCTTTTCCCGAATGTTGAGCAAATTATCGGTTCAAATTGTGTCTTAGCTGACGGTTCAATTGAGGTTTCTGCCACAGGAGGTACGATGCCTTATATTTACAATTGGGAACATGATGAGATGCTGGATGGATCTACGGCAAGTAATCTGCCCGCAGGCTCTTATACCGTTACGATAATAGATGCCGAAGGTTGCGAAGCCGTACAGGAAGCCAATATACCGAGCATTGGTACTGTAGAGGTTTCAGCAACACAAACTTCGGGCGTACTTTGTTTTGGGGATAGTAATGGTGTAGCCACTGCCAATGGAACAGGTGGTACAGCCCCTTACACATTTACATGGGAAAATAGTAGTTCGACAGGAGTAATTGCCGACGATTTACCCGCCGGAACAATCGGCATAACTGTAACAGATGCCGCAGGTTGTACCAATTTTACCACAGTAGAAATTGACGCACCGCCAGTACTCGAAGTGACCGCAGAAGGTGTAGCCACCGATTGCAACGATGGCGGTACAGTGAGTGCAAACGCAACGGGCGGTACAGGTCCTTACGTATATACATGGAGCGATGGTATCGGTACAGGCGAAACGATAACAGGTGTTGATTTTGGTAATTATGACCTTACGGTAACAGATACCAACGGCTGTACAACAACAATTTCGACAACGCTCGAACCACCAATAAATGTAGATGTGACTGTAATAAGTACACCCACAACTTGCTTCAATACCAATGACGGACAAGCCACCGCTACTGCAACAGGCGGTACGGCTCCATTTGATTTTGTTTGGGATAATGGTGAAACAACCAACCCCGCAACTGCACTCGGAAGCGGTACGCACATTGTCACCGTAACCGATATGAATGGCTGCGAAAGTACGGCTCAATTTGACGTGAATAGTCCGCTACCTATCATACCGCAATCGGCAGGAACGACACCCGTTTCTTGTAATGGTGGTAATGACGGTTCGGCAACTATCGTCGCAAGCGGTGGCACAGGCGACTACACCTACGCATGGAACAATGGCATGAGTGGCGAAACGATTACCGACCTCACAGCCGGCATCTATACCGTCAGTATCACCGATGGAATAGGATGTACAAGCACACCTATCAATGTGACGGTAGTAGAACCATTGGATGGGGTAGATATTGATATAGAATTTATAGAACCAAGCTGTAGCGGTGGTGGCGATGCGGCTGTAACGGCAGTACCCGAAGGCGGTATAGCAAGTTACGAGTACCTTTGGAGTACAGGCGATACAGGACAAACCGCTTTTGGCTTGAACGCAGGCACCTATACCGTCACCGTAACAGATGCCAATGGCTGTACAGCCAGCCAAAGCATTGACTTTGGAGAACCATCTGCTATCGAACTCACTTATGAGACAGAAGACGTGATTTGTTTTGGTGAGGAAACAGGTAGCATCGAAATCTCCTCAACGGGCGGCGGCAGCGACCCTTATGTGTATTCGCTCGACGGAGGGATGTTCATGGACAATACGGTATTCGGTGGTTTAGGCGCAGGCAGCTACGAACTCAATGTACAAGATGCCAACGGCTGTATCACAAGCGAAACGGTAGTCATCAACAGCGAATTTGAACTGCTCGCAGACTTGGGCGCAGATGTGACAATCAGCTTGGGCGATAGCACCGAACTTTTTGTACAAACGAACAGCAGCGATTTGCTCACCTATACATGGACACCTGATATTGGATTAAGTTGTAATGATTGTCCGAACCCAACGGTGCAAACCTTCCAAAGCATGACTTACCAAGTACAAGTCACCAATGCCGAAGGTTGTACAGCCACCGACAATATTTTAGTAGATGTAGATTTGAGTCGCAATGTATTCATTCCCAACGCTTTCTCACCGGATAATGACGGCGCAAATGATGTCTTTATGATATTCGGCGGACAAGGCGTAGTCGGTGTCAATACCTTCAAAGTCTATGACCGATGGGGCGAATTGGTCTGGGAAGCCAATAACTTCCGCACCGACGACCCCGAACAAGGATGGGACGGCTCATTCAGAGGGCAAAACATGAATCCGGGCGTATTTGTCTATTACGCAGAAGTGGAATTTATTGATGGTGTAACGATTGTTTATCAGGGGGATGTGACGCTGGTGAGGTAGGAAATATATTGGAGTGATATGCGTATTATGCGCGTATCACTTTGATTTAGCACATTGTAAATTAAGTTTCTTTATGAATTTAAATTAATGTGACACACATAAGTGGATTCGTAATATTAGGCGCGTAGCGATGGCACTATTTGTAACCGACGATTAAGTCCACTACTCGAAAAAGCCGCATAGTTCCGATAGCTATCGGAACTATGCGTCTTTTTCGAGTAGTGGGGCATTGTTGTTACAAATAGTATCGACGCTATGCGCCTACAAAATTCATTTTAACATTAGGTTTTAACTTATATGTTCCACACTCAATTTAAATAAATTTAAAATGTAAAATGTGTAGGACGCTGGATTAACGTATTTTTCTCGTATTTATTTGATTTTAAAATTATTAAACAATAAAAATACTTTGTACACGTACTACACATTTTACCTCTATTCTCCGTAAAAAATCCAACTAAACAATGACAAATTTAGTACCTGCTTTGTTGTTCTTTCTTGTACTCGCTCTTGTGAGAGTATGCACGACGCTATTTCATGAACTGGGTCATGCTATTCCTGCAATTTTGATGACGAGAAAAAAGGTGACTATTTATATTGGCTCATATGGAGAGCCGAAGAGTAGTTTGCATTTTAGAGTAGGTTTGTTGGAGGTTTGGTTTAGGTATAATCCGTTTTCGTGGGAATATGGACTTTGTGCGCCGGAAGCGAAAGAAATCCCGATTAATCAACAAATGATTTATACAATAACAGGTCCTTTGACTTCATTTGTTATAGCGGCAACGGCTTGTTTTTTTACTTTTACTTATGACTTAAATAGTGCTGCCAAATTTACTTTTGTCATGTTCCTTATTTCAGCGACCCTCGATTTATATAGCAATCTTATCCCCAACCAAATTCCAACAAAACTGCATGATGGTACGCTGGCTTATAATGACGGCTACCAACTGATGCAACTTTTCAAATTCAAAAAAATACTCCCAAAATACGAGCAAGCCACCAAATTATACGAGGCACAAAAATATGAAGAAGCTGCTATTGCGTTTAATGGTATTCTTAAAAGCGGATTTAAAAATTCAGGGGTTTACCAATCCACAATTAGCTGTTTCTTGTTGGCAAAACAATATGTAGAGGCAAAAGAAGTTTGCGATGAATTTGCAAAACAAAGCATCATGGATTCAGATGATTTTGTAAATGCCGCAGTTTGCTATTCCAAACTCAATTATCATGAGAAAGCACTGGAGTTGTACGACGAATCTTTGAGGTTAAATCCTAATAACACGAATTCATACAACAATAAAGGATATACGCTCAACTTAATGGAGAGGTTTGAAGAAGCTATCATTTTGTTTGATAAAGCAATTGAAATTGACAAAGAACCTGCCTATGCCTACAATAATAGAGGATTTGCAAAGATAAAAATTGGAAAAGAGGAGGAAGGATTAGCAGATATAAAACATGGATTGGTACTTGACAAGGACAATGCCTACGGTTATCGTAATTTAGGTATTTACCACATGAATAAAAAAGAATATTCTACAGCATTGGAGCTATATAGAAAAGCAAAAAAACTTGACGATACGACCCACATGATTGATGAATTAATTCTTGAAGCGACTAACTATAATTGATAAATTAGTGATTGTACCAAAGAAGATTTTCAGAAATCTAAAATGGAGATTTCCCCTTTATTCCATTCCAAAGCTAAAGGAATACAGAGAAGAAGTTATTAAATTTTCAAAAGAGAAAAATCAACTTCCTTTTTATGCAAAATGTGATATTAATAACGATGGTAAAGATGAGATTATCATTGTCCAAAAATCAATATTTGACAAGATTGGAAGGTTGGTAATTATTTCGGAAAATAATGGTGAAAGTTATTTTGATGTCATTCAATGGGAAAAACCTATAAACGCACTTTTTTCTGATTATTCAATTGAAATTGCGACTCCAAAAAGCTATCAAACTTTTGGAGTAACAGATATTGAAGCAGAAAAGCCTCAAAAAGTGAGCGTTGAATATTTGCATATAATTACCAAAGGATACAATAATCGTATTGTTTTTTGGAATGGAGAAAAATATTGTCAAGAAAGAATTTAGTACGCGACTTGTGTTTTTTATGCAAAATAAGCAAAACATACAAACAATATTCATGTTAAAAACACCCATAACACATAAAAACTAATTAAATAGAGCAATACAAAGCCTTTTATTTTATAATTTGATAAAAAAGTTTGTCACGAATCAAAGGTTTACTTCCCAAAAAAGTACCTAAAAAAACGATTATTTCGTCATTAGTAACGAGTAAATAATAACTCCCGCATTTGGACGGCTTCTTTTGTCCTTATTTTCCTCCTCGAAAACAGTCATTTATCCCGATAAACTCCTGATTTCAAGAAGACCCCGATAACTATCGGGGAAGAACAAAATAAGCTCGTCGAAATGCAGAATTTATTATTTGCTCGTTACTAATTAGAAATTAAAACGAACTTGTCAAACTGATTCATTGGGGGAGAGAAAAGAAAAGCACATAAAACTTTGATAATAAAGCCCATTCCGAATAGGCTTTTAGTCAATTTTTTGTAATTTCGTTGTTCTTTTTGCGGAGCGCACGATATTTTCCGAAAATCAAGCCCCAAATCCAATATGAGTGATATATTCTTTATTGGAATTTGGAATTTGTCCCGATAATTATCAGGATGGAATTTTGATAAGTAGTAATGGTACAGCCTTGTTTTGCGTGTCCACAAATAGAGTAAAATGAGGTAAAACAGTAATCTGGGGTAAGAGTTACGGGTTACGAGTTGTAAGTTGTGAGTTATTTTGGGGACATCCCTTTGACTCGCTGCTTGTTATTCGCTACTCAATTCATCACCCACATCTCGAAACAGAAAATGAAGTTGATTAAACAATTCAGTATACTTTCGTGTACTTTGCTTATGATGGCGAGTACAATAACGGCACAGGACATTCACTTTTCACAATTTTATCTGTCGCCACTCAATCTCAACCCTGCAATGACGGGGGTAATGGAATGTAATCACCGCTTGGTGGCAAACTACCGCAGCCAATGGCAAAGCGTCCTCAGAGGTAATGCTTTTAATACCTATTCCGTTTCTTACGACATGCGCGTTCCGGTAGGGCGCAATGATAATTTCGGTTGGGGACTCAGTCTGTGGGGCGACCGTGCAGGTGAGTTGTCTTTTTCTACGATAGAGGCACGTACACACCTATCGTATAGCAAGCGCATCGCGGGTTCGCGCCGTAGCGCGACCTACCTTGTGGCAGGTGGCGAAGCGGGTATTGCACAGCGTAGTATTGATTTCCTCAATGCGCGTTGGGGGACACAAAACGATGGCGGCGTATTCAATCCCAATCTGCCTACACAAGAAGAATACGATTTCAACAATTTTCTTTTTGCTGATGTATCGGGTGGTTTGTTGTTGTACGGCGTATTGAACGAAACATCAAATTATTATATTGGCGGTGCATTTAGCCACCTCAATCGCGCCAATCAATCTTTTAATGACGGTGACGACGAAGGCGAAGAATTTGAAGCCTATTACAGCAAACTTACCATTCATGCAGGTGGAGAGTTTTTGCTGACCGACCGCGTGGGGATAGTTCCGGGCATCGTTATCTTCGACCAAGGACCTGCATTTCAGTTGAATACCGGTTCGAGTCTCAAATTTAATCTGGGTAGCGGCAGAGGTTATGCTCCCGACCAAGCCTTCCATTTGGGGCTTTGGACGCGCCTTTCCAATCGCCTTTCCAGAGGTATCTTGATGGATGCTTTGATTCTTTCTACGCGATTTGATTTTGAGCAATTTAGTCTTGGCTTTAGCTACGATATAAATGTATCGAGCCTTCAGGCAGCCTCCAATTCCAATGGGGCATACGAACTTTCTTTGGTCTACAGAATTTGTAATGATGACCGACGCGGTGTAATGTGTCCGACTTTCTAAAAAATTCAGAGTACCAAAATCCCAACTTGAACAAAAGAAGTCGCAATAAATAAGCTGACCAAACTACTCGTTATTTTGGCTAACTTATTTGTTGCGACTTCTTTTATTTGGTAGACTTTGGGCATTTTGGAAATTTGGTACTTGTCCTCACCCCATCCGCCCCAAAAAATCCTGTTTCCGCGCATTAGCCACTTGTATCTCCTTACCGTTGGTCATAATGACCGTACCGCCTTTGCCTTTGATATAGCGTTTGACGTATTCCAGATTAATCATAAAAGAACGATGAACGCGGCAGAAGCCATGTTGGGAAAGCGTATTTTCGTAGAATTTCAACTTGCGACAAATCAAGGGTTTTTGTCCGTCGGTCAGGTAAAAACAGGTAAAATTATCCTGCGCTTCGCAATAGACAATCTCCTGCAATTTGACGACCATAAAACCATCCATCAATGGCAATACAACTTTTTGGTGTTGGGTATTGAGGGCAGATAAATTGTCCATGAGGATTTTGGAATGGTTGATGTCGTGGTGGGCGGCGAGGCGTTTTTTTACTTTGTCAACGGCTTGTACCAACTCGTCTATATCTACCGGTTTTTGCAGATAATGGGCTGCACTCAGATTGAAGGCTTGCACCGCATATTGATTAAAAGCCGTCACAAAAATAATTTCAAAATCAATTTTTTTCAGCTTATCCAACAAATCAAAAGCATTGCCATAAGGCATTTCTATATCCAAAAAAACAAAGTCGGGCTGATGTGCAGACAAGGCTTTTTCGGCTTCTATAATATTGGCACATTCCGCCACAATGCTAACATCAGGGCAGTATTTCGCCACGTAGTTT
>CALCMV010000095.1 GCA_937967535.1 uncultured Saprospiraceae bacterium | reverse complement strand
TTGCCTGCCCCCGAAACTGTATTGCCCGGTATTGACAATTGCAGTCCTGACGTAGAATATCTTGTTAGTTCAGTAGTTGATAGCGATATGCCAACGAGTTTCTGTTCGGGTGCTAATTTAGTGGTCACCAGAACTTACACTGTATCAGACGGATGTAGAAATACAACAGAATGTGTCCAAACTTTCACATTTGAAGCAGATACGGAAGGTCCTGAAGTTACTTGTCCGGCGGATGTAACAGGTTTGGTATGTGGAGATGAATTACCTGCGGCAGAAACAGCACTTTCGGGTACAGATAATTGTAGTACAGCAACAGAATTTACAGTTATATCAGTAGAAGATAGCGATATTGCATCAAGTTTCTGTATGGGCGATAATTTGTCCGTAACAAGAACTTACACCGTAGCAGATGAATGTGGAAATGAAACGCAATGTGTCCAAACCTTCACATTTGAAGCAGATACGGAAGGTCCTGAAGTTACTTGTCCGGCGGATGTAACGGGCTTGGTATGCGGTGATGAATTGCCTGCCCCCGAAACTGTATTGCCCGGTATTGACAATTGCAGTCCTGACGTAGAATATCTTGTTAGTTCAGTAGTTGATAGCGATATGCCAACGAGTTTCTGTTCGGGTGCTAATTTAGTGGTCACCAGAACTTACACCGTATCAGACGGATGTAGAAATACAACAGAATGTGTCCAAACTTTCACCTTTGAAGCAGATACGGAAGGTCCGCAAATAACGGGTCCGGCTGATATGATAGGTTTGAGTTGTAGTGATGCTTTGCCTGCGCCGGAAGCGACACTTTCCGGTACAGATAATTGTGGTTCGGGAGGAGAAATGGACTTTGAGGTGGTTAATGTAACGGATAGTGATTTGCCAACAAATCTTTGTGGAGACGAGGACATAATTATTACCAGAACTTACACCGTAGTAGATGCTTGTGAAAATGAAACACAATTTGTTCAAACCTTTACTTTTGAAGCAGATTCGGAAGGACCACAAATTGATTGTCCGGCAGATGTAACGGGTTTGGTTTGCGGTGATAGTTTACCAACAGCCGAAACCACGCTTTCGGGTACAGATAATTGTAGTTCGGCAACCGAATTTACAGTCATCGCAGCAGAAGATAGTGATTTACCGACAAATTTCTGTTCAGACGAAAATTTAGTTGTCACCAGAACATATACGGTAGCAGACGAATGTGGCAACGAAACACAATGCGTCCAAACTTTCACTTTCGACCCGGGCAGCAGCATGCCACCGACGATTACTTGTCCTGATGATTGTCCGATAGTCTTTTGTCCTTCGGATATTCGTCCGGGTACGCCCGAATTTATGACAAACTGTGGTGCAAGTGGCACATTGACCCTCACCGGACCCCTTGTTGAGGGCGAACCGGGAGTCAACGGCACAACTTATACCTTTACGCATACCGTAACAGATGAGTGTGGCGAAATGGCTTCATGCGAGCAGGTATTTACCATTGTAAACGGATGCAGAGTCATTGACTTTAACTTTGACGACGAGGGCAATCCGCTTGCGCCAAGCACCGAAATATTTGACCAATACAAAGATTTTACCGTTACGACTGACGAAAGCCTTTGTACTCAATTATTTGATACAGGCAACCCAACGAGTGGTGATTTTGACGTAGGAACACCTAATGAGCAATTTGGCGGACCGGGCTTAGGTGCCGGTGGTGGCAATAATACCGAGTTTCAGGGCAATGCCTTAATCGTTTCCAAAGATTGCGATGTACCTAATGAAACAGAGGGACGATTGATATTTAGCTTTAATTGTCCGGTGACTATCCAAACTTTAGATTTGTTGGATATGAAATGCGGCGATGGAGAAATTTCACTACTCGACCAAGACGGTAATTTGATTGAAGAACTACCAATTCCGGGATTCGGTATTAATAGTTTCAATGTATTTGATGTCAATGTCAGTGGTGTATTTACCATGATAGTCAATTTGGAATGTGGCGGTGCTGTCACTTCATTTAGCTATTGTAGAGATAATGAGCCGGGTGCCGAATGTTTCGCAACGCCCGAATGTAGAGATTACACCTTAGATTTTGACGATGCAGGCAATGAATTTGGCGAAAACGATACCTCCGGTTCTTTTGATGTAGGAGACCAAACATTTACCATTGACATTATAGATGAAGACGGTATTTTGGTGGAAACACGCGAAGAAAACGGCGGTTTACTCGTTGGTATTGACCCGAATGATGTGGATGATGTCGTAAAAATATGTTACAATCTTTCACAAGCATCCAATGATGTATCCTTTGATATTGTTGATTTGGACTTTAAGTTTTTTGCTAATACGTCACAACAACAGGAAGCGGTTTGTATATTTGGTACGCTTGGCGACGACCCGACTCAGATATTACCGATAGTAAGCTCATTGGATGGCAGCGTAGATATTAATGATAACTGTGGCTATGCCACCGAAAATTCTTCACAATCAGGTCAGAATGAGAGTATTTTGGTCGAATTTACAGAATGTATTGATAAGGTGACTATCGTCTATGGTACAGGACCGGATTCGCCCACAGACGACCCGACTTTCTCAAAAATCATTATCGGACAAGACATCGCTTTCAACTCGGAAGTATGTTCGGGTGAATGTGACGTAACACTCGAATGTAGTGATTACACATTAGATTTTGATGATGCGGACAATGAATTTGGCGAAAATGCTAGCTCCGGTTCTTTTGATGTAGGAGACCAAACATTTACCATCGACATTATAGATGAAGACGATATTTTGGTAGAAACTAGCGAAGAAAACGGTGGTTTACTCGTTGGTATTGACCCCAATGATGTAGATGATGTCGTGCAAGTATGTTACAATCTCTCGCAAGCCTCCAACGATGTATCTTTTGATATTATTGATTTGGACTTCAAAAATGGTGGTTCACAACAACAGGAAGCCGTTTGTATATTTGGTACGCTTGGCGACGACCCGACTCATATCTTACCGATGGTAAGCTCATTGGATGGCAGCGTAGATATTAATGATAACTGTGGCTATGCCACCGAAAATTCTTCGCAATCAGGTCAGGATGAGAGTATTTTGGTCGAATTTACAGAATGTATCGACAAGGTGACTATCATCTATGGTACAGGACCGGATTCGCCTACAGACGACCCGAATTTCTCAAAAATCATTATCGGACAAGACATCGCTTTCAATTCGCAAGTATGTCCGCAGGCATGTCTCCCTGATTGTGCCGTTGGTAGTGGTTCCGATGGTGACGAAGACGGAGACGGGGTTTGTGATGGTATGGATGTTTGCCCGGGTGGTGACGACCTTGCCGACAGAGACGGTAACGGTATTCCTGATGCCTGCGATGATATTTGTGCTGATTATCAGATTGACCACAGCGTTTGTGGTGCAGACTGGCAGAGTGGTGATACTTCCGGTTCGACAGAATTGGGCGTTGAAACTGTTGACATCAATATCATTGACAATGACCACATCTTTGATGGTAGCGAAGTCGTTGGTATGGGATTGGAAGTAGCCATTGAGCCGGAAACACGCGAAGATGAATTGGTACTATGTTACAATTTATCCTTATCTTCCTCTCATGTAGTATTTGACATCGCTGATTTGGATTTCAAAAACGGCGGTTCAAGACAACAAGAGGCAGTATGCGTATTTGGTACACTGGGCAGCGACCCGACACCTATTTTACCGACTGTTACCTCACTTGATGGTAGCGTAGAAATTGACGGCAACTGTGCCTATGGTACGACCAACTCGTCTAATTCCGGCGACGATGAAAGTATTTTAGTTGAATTTACAGAATGTATTGACAAAATCACTATCGTCTATGGTTCGGGTCCCGATGCACCTGCACCGAATCCGGATTTCGCAAGAATCGTCATTGGCGGCGAGATTTTCACCGTAGAACAATGCCCATGCGTAGGTTGTGGTGCTAGCGAGCCTTGTACTGTTGATAGCAGCGGAAGCAGCGATACTGACGGCGACGGTGTGTGCAACGATGTTGATATTTGTCCCGGATTTGACGACAATGTTGATACCGACGGCGATGGTATTCCTGATGGTTGTGATGAAACACGCGAAGACCAAACCGATGTAAGTATCAACTTGTACCCGAATCCGGCATATGGCAGCGAGCAAGTAACCATAGAAATTGATACCGAAATACGCGGCGATGCCCAACTCCTCGTCACGGATGCTCTCGGTAGAGTCGTTGAGGTACAAACCGTAGAATTGGTGGACAATATCACCCTCTACGAAATGAGTACTACCCGACTATCTTCTGCGGTTTACTTCGTACAATTAAGAGCGAATGACTGGTACACCGATGCCATGAAATTGGTTGTGGTGAAGCCTTAAATACTTTTTTGATTAGTAAATTTTCTCACTTAAAAAGAGCTATCCATTTGGGTAGCTCTTTTTTGTTTGCCCTAATGTGGCAAAGCCACTAGCATAATGAGTAGATGAGTAAATGATAAAATGAGTAAATATTTTTACGCTTGAGTTTATTGATTCATTAAAACATTATTTCATTTCAAATTTACTCATTTATTATCTACTCATTTACTCATCTTTTGCCAAAAACGCACAAGATTTAAGAATGTAGATACTAATGTGGCAGAACGACTACCTAATGATTAATGATTAATGATTAATGAGTGAATGAGTGAATGAGTGAATGTGATAATTTAGAAACAGGCTAGCTCTTTAAGTGGCTATCAGTTCATAGTTGCCAGTTCATAGTTCATAGTTTTTTACACTCAATTCAATTGATAGTAATGAACTAAGCACTAAGCACTATGAACTATGAACTATGCACTATGAACTATGAACTATGAACTAAAAACCCCTTCCAAATGATGCCGCCCAATTCCAAAATACGCCTTTACCTGTTCTATCTCCCTCAAAATCTGTGGATTGCGAGTTGCTTGTTTGGGGTTTTTCATGCCAATAATCATAGCGTTTTTGGGAGTATGTGTATCTGAGATAAACTCAAAAACTTTGGTTGAGTAGCCGAAATATTCCAAGACCAAAGCGCGTATGCCATCCGTCACCATTTCTGCTTGACGTTCCATGAAAATGCCATGTTGAGTGAGGAAATTGAGGTCATTTTGTGCCTTGCCTTTTTCTATTTCGCGGCGGATTTGCTTGTGACAACAGGGCGCAACGACAATCAAGTCAGCTTGGGCTTCAATGCCTTTGGCAATCGCATCATCCGTAGCCGTATCGCAAGCATGTAGGGCGATGAGGATATTGGTATTTTTTGCCTCAAAATCTTCTATCGTACTTTGCGTAAATTTAAGCTGATTGAAAGCTGATTTTTCGGAAATATCATTACACAAATCCACCAAATCGCGGCGATATTCTACACCTGTAATTTCGGTATTGATGTCGAGCGAATTGGTGAGGTAATCGTAGAGTGCAAAAGTCAAATAACCCTTGCCGCTACCCATATCTGCCACGCGAATGAGGTCGCGTTTGGGGAGTTTTTGCAGCCAAGTAGAGAGGATTTCGATATAGCGATTGATTTGTCGGTATTTGTCCTGTGTCGCTTTATAGACTTTCCCGTTTTTATCCGTAATTTTCAGATGGTGTAAATATTGTTTTTCTGGAGAAATGAGGCGGTGTTTTTGTTTGTCATGATTGGTAGAAAGTAGTTGATGATGAGTAGGTTTTGATTTTTTTATAAATGATTTACCTTTCTTTTTTACTTCATAAATCAGGTCAAATTCAAGCGTAAATAATGCCGCAAAATTAAAACCGGATGCCAGCGATTCACCCATTAATTTTATCCCTTCGTTTACGTCATAATTTTTTACCTCATCCCGCGTGGCGTACCTATACGTGAAGCTGAATTTTTCTTTATTTTTGATAATAATTTTTTTAATTAAAATCTTCTTCAAACCCTCAATTTCACCCTTATAATTACCCAAATTTGCCTTGACAAAAGTTTGATTCGTCAGGCTGTTTTCGAGTGAATGAATATATTGTTCGATGTTTGTCATTCTCAATGTTTGTATATTGGCAAATTAAACTTAATTTTAGAAAAATAATTATTTCTCACTAAGAAATTACGAATCACGAGTCAACCAATCACTAATTACGAATGTACGATACACCAATTTCTGCCAATTTTTTCGCCAAAAACAGACAACGATTCTGCGATATGATGTCCCCAAATTCCGTTGCAATAATCGCCTCCAATGACATGATGCCCACCAATGCAGACGGCACAATGGGCTACGTTCAAAATAACGATTTGTACTATCTCACAGGAATCGAACAGGAGGAAACCGTCCTCGTCATGTACCCCGATGCCTACAAGGAAGAGCAGCACGAAATCTTGTTCATTCGCCGTTCCAGCGAAGAACTCAGCACTTGGGATGGCGATAAACTCACAAAGGAAAAAGCGACTGAATTATCGGGACTAGAAAACGTGATTTGGGTAGATGAATTAGAGAAAAATCTCGATTATTTTGTCTTTGAAGCTGATACTATTTATTTGGGGCATAACGAGCATAAAAAGCGCACAACCAGAGACTTACAAACCCGACAAGACCGCTTCATTCGCCGTATCATGCAAATGTATCCCTTGCACAAATATGAACGTGCGGCAAAAATTACACGCCACCTCCGCCCCATCAAATCTGCCGAAGAAATCGCCCTTACACACCACGCTGCCAAGATTGGTACGCAAGCCTTCCACCGCGTTTTACAAATGGTCAAACCCGGCGTGATGGAATACGAAATTGATGCCGAAATCAGCCATGAAATTCTCAAAAATGGCGGCTTGCGACACGCTTTTCATCCCATCATTGCAGGTGGAAAAAATGCTTGTATTTTGCATTATAATAATAACGACCAAGTTCTGCGCGATGGTGAAATGGTATTGCTTGATTTCGGTGCATGTTACGGAAATTACAACTCAGATACCACGCGCTGTTTTCCTGTGAATGGGCGATTTTCCAAACGACAAAAAGAAGTTTATACATCCGTCTTACATTGTCTGCGCGAAGGCTCGAAATTACTCACTGCGGGTACATCACACGCTGATTATGAAGAAAATATGGCGAGTTTAATCGAAGAACAACTCGTCCATCTTGGCTTACTCACGATGAAAGACATCAAAAATCAAGACCCCAAAAAACCTACTTACAAAAAGTATTATATGCACAGCTCGGCGCATCATTTAGGTTTGGATGTTCACGATGTCGGTTTGTATCAACGACCTATCGAAGCAGGGATGATTTTTACTTGCGAACCGGGCATTTATATTCGTGAAGAAGGTTTGGGCTGTCGTTTGGAAGATGATTTTTTGGTGACGGAAGACGGCAATATCAACCTGACGGAAGCCATGCCCCTCGACATTGAAGAAATAGAACATTTGATGACCCTAGCGTAATGCCTCCGGCTTGCGCCCACATACTACTCGTACCCGTAATGTAGAGAAAATTCATGAATTTTCTCTACATTACGCAGGCGCAAGCCGGAGGCGTTACGCTACGGTTGAATAAATAACTATGAACTGGACACCACCCACCAATTGGCTGAAAATCAAAACAATAGATGCCCACACAGGCGGCGAACCCCTCCGTATCATCTTAGACGGCTTGCCCGAAATCAAAGGAAAAACCATACTCGAAAAACGCCGTTTTTTCCGCGAAAATTACGACCATATCCGCACCGGATTGATGTGGGAACCTCGCGGACATGCCGACCAATACGGCGCAATCCTCACCGAAGCCACTACAACCGACGGCGATTTAGGCGTATTTTTTCTGCACAATGAAGGTTACAGTACCATGTGTGGTCACGCCATTATTGCCATTACAAAAACAGTTTTTGATACCAATATAATTGAAAAAACAGGCGAAAATCCAATATTAAAACTGGACACTCCCGCAGGTCGCGTAGTCGCTACGGCGTATCGGGAGAATGGAATTGTACAGCGAGTTTCATTTATCAATGTGCCGTCTTTTGTTTATAAATTAAATCAAAAAATAGAAGTCGCGGGAATTGGTACAGTCGAATACGACATTGCATTTGGCGGCGCATTTTATGCCTTCTGTGATGCGGGTAAATTGGGCATTGGCTTGCAAGCAAAAGACCATAATCAATTGATTGATTGGGGAAAACGCATCAAATACGCTGTGATGGACGCGATGCCTATTATACATCCTTACGAGGAAGATTTGGGCTTTTTGTACGGTACAATTTTTATTGGAAAAGCAAATGACGCGGCGCATCATAGCCGAAATGTTTGCATATTTGCCGAAGGCGAGGTGGATAGGTCGCCTACGGGAACGGGCGTGAGTGCGCGCGCTGCGCTACATCATGCACGAGGCGAAATCGGAGTAGGGGAGCGCATTACCATCGAAAGCATTCTCGGAACTTTGATGACCGTAGAAGTCACTAAAAACACAACATTCGGCGAACACAAAGCCGTCATCCCAAAAGTAACAGGTACAGCATCTATCATCGGACAACACGAATTTTATTTTGACCCAAATGACGATTTACGCGAAGGGTTTATTTTTCGATGAATTGACGAGTTGATGAGTTGTTGAGTTGTTGAATTGTTGAGTTGTCGAAAACATCAACTCAACAACTCAACAACTCGTCAACCCGTCAACTCATCAAACCTTCTTTCTCAATTCAAAATTCTTACCTAAATATACTCGCCTAACTACTTCATCATCAGCGAGTTCTTGTGCTGTACCGGCTTTGAGTATATTGCCCTCGAACATAAGGTAAGCGCGGTCGGTGATAGATAAAGTTTCCTGTACATTATGGTCGGTAATGAGGATACCGATATTTTTTTCTTTGAGTCTGGAGACGATAGATTGGATGTCTTCTACGGCGATGGGGTCGATACCTGCAAAGGGTTCATCAAGCAAGATAAAATTTGGACTGACTGCCAATGCCCGTGCAATTTCGGTACGCCGACGCTCACCGCCCGACAAGGTATCGCCACGACTTTTACGGACTTTTTCAAGGGTAAATTCGCCGATAAGCGTTTCGAGTTTCGCGGCTTGTTCGGACTTAGAAAGTTTAGTCATTTCGAGGACGGCTTTGATATTGTCCTCTACGCTGAGTTTGCGAAATACGGAAGGTTCTTGTGGTAGGTAGCCGATGCCGCGTTGGGCGCGTTTGTACATTGGAAGTTGCGTAATGTCCTCATTATCAATGAAAACATTGCCACCATTGGGCTTAATGAAGCCAACGGTCATGTAGAATGTCGTCGTTTTTCCCGCCCCATTCGGACCGAGCAAACCGACGATTTCGCCTTGATTGACTTCAATACTGACACCCTTGACAACGGTGCGTTTGCCATAGCGTTTGACCAAATTTTCCGCGCTTAATTTCATATTTCATCGTAACACAGACATTCGTGTCTGTACACATTTACAAATAACACTAAAATTAAGCAAATAGAAAACATGTAGAGGGATTTTTAAGTATTAAATAACGTGTTATACACTTTTTCTTAAAGTTTTTTCCGCCAAATCGCATAACCTATTCGAAGATTTAGTGTGGCATGTACA
>CALCMV010000094.1 GCA_937967535.1 uncultured Saprospiraceae bacterium | reverse complement strand
CGCATGTTACATTTTTCGGCTAGCCGTTTAAGTTTGCTTGTGGGATAGTACTCGTCTGACGAAGGTTTTTGTGAAATGTAGTGATTTGTCTCATAAAATATTCGCATTGAATAAAGGGATTCGTCTGACGAGTATTCGCTTTAGGCAAAGTTAAATGACTAGCTCATTTTTCATTCTAAGGATGGTTCAATTTCTCTGAAAACCAAATTGAATCCTAGTCGCAAATTAACATTTTTGCTACCATAGGGATTGACCGCAGCAGCAATATTGTCTGATGCCACATATACTTGTAGCGGACCGAAATGTCCGGTAGCATTGAGTCCGAGATTATTGAATCGTCCGTTTCGCATGGCGTAGCTTGCGCCCAATGTGACCCACTTGCCGAAGGGTCTGCGCCCACTAATAGCAAAACCGGGCTGCATACCGATTTGGGTATTTTCGAGGTAAAATAATGCGCCTATCGTGAGGTCATCTATCAGTTTGTACGTACCGCTAAGGTAGCCGCGTGTGTGGAGTGATGTGGTATAGCTATAATCCGGTTCGGTGGTATCGCGGATTTCCAGTCTATCGGTGAGTTCGTCTGCGATGCGTTCCAGGTCTTCTGTGAGGAGTTGAGTATTGAGCGTATCGGCACTCGAATAGCTAAACAGGTCGAGTCCGCCGTAGTTAAATTTTCCGCGTGTGGTATATTCGAAGGCTTCGGTTCTCCATGTGATGCTGCCCAAATCAATAAGCGATGCGCTGAGTGTCAGCTTGTCGGTCAAATTGGCAGTTATTCCTACATCAAGCCCCAAGCCCGTATTGCCGCTTTGGGTATTGAAATTATATACCTGAAGTCCATTAAGTAATTCGTATGCGCCATCTACGGCAGGAAAACCTGAACGGCGAAAGGTATAATCAGTCGAGAAAGCACTTTGGTATACATCGTCGCTTGTTTCGAGGGTTAGTATTTGGTTTTCACGGTCTGTTGATAAATCGGAGAAGCCGTTGAGGAGTTTGAGTTTTGCGCCAATGGAGATTTTGTCGCGCCAACTGTATGCCCCTGATATACCGATTTCATTGTATGCGGTAAATTGGAAAATTGCGGCTACATTGGCTGTTTCGCCGATGTACCCGGCATTGCCATTCCACAAAACATCAATCGCTTCGCGTGTGTAGTCGGCAAAAGCATTGCCCCTGACTGACCACGATGCGCCTAGTTGGAAATCGCCAAAACGATAGGCTGCTCCTATTATATCTCCCTGAAATCCGGCGAGTAATTGATTGCTATCTTCCAGTCCGGGGATTACGTCATCCAGATTGATGAATGTTGTGCCGCTTCTGCTAGGCAAGGCATCATTGACTGAAAATGCCGGATGATAAAAACCCGCCGCCACACCGGGCAAGGCTATGACCAGACGATGGTCATTCATCATCGCAGGATTGGTCTGGCTGGCTTGCCAGATATCGTCCGCGAAATGAAGCCCCAACTCCTGCTGGGCTTGTACTTTGGCGATAAATAACAAGAAAAACAGAGGAAGAATAGCCTTTAGTTGATAATCCATAGGTAGAATAGGTTGGAATGTGGAGATTTAATTTTAGTTGGTGTCGCTATAATTGTGCCAAGTTGATAATGCTGCAATGCTTTGGAGTATTAAGCATGCTCTAAAAAAAAATCACCCACCATCGAGCGATGGCAGGTGACTAAAACCAAATGAAACCCAAAAACTTCTTTATTAAGAACCGCTAATATTGCGGTGATAATGTCATATTGAATGTAAACGTAAGTTCGGTTAAAAATTTGTCTTTCGCAAATTTACTTATGCTTTATTATTTCTGTAAACGAACTTTTATGTTTTTTGTTTTACTTTTGCGGATAATTTTTAGATCAACTTCATCTCCGGGACGCAATCTGCCTACTAATTCTTGCAATTCAGGTGCAGTTTTTACTTTTTGACCGTTCACTGCTGTGATAATATCATATGGTAAAACACCTGCTTTGATGGCTGCTCCATCTTCTACTACACTTTCAACAAGTACACCCTCTGAAATGTTCAAATTAAGTTCATCTTTATCTTCACTATCTATATTAGCAATATTTATGCCAATAAATCCTCTTTGCGCTTCTCCGAACTCAATAATATCGTCTACTATTTTTTGAACTATATTAGAAGGTATAGCAAAGGAATATCCTGCAAAACTTCCTGTTCGCGTTTTGATTGCGGTATTAATGCCAATCAAATCACCCTCTAAATCAATCAAAGCACCGCCACTATTGCCGGGATTGACGGCTGCATCCGTCTGAATGAATGACTCTATGGCTGTATTGCCTTGAAGAATATTGATGTCGCGCCCTTTGGCACTGACGATTCCTGCGGTGACAGTCGAAGTCAGATTGAATGGATTGCCTACTGCGAGTACCCATTCGCCGACTTTCACATTGTCCGAATTGCTGAAATTCAGCGTTGGCAGGTCATTATCTTCTATTTTGATGACGGCTACATCTGTCGTCGGGTCTTTTCCGATGACCTTTGCGGTAAATTTACGTTGATCGTGCAATGTTACGCTGACCTCATCTGCAAAATCTATGACATGGTTGTTGGTAACAATATAGCCATCTTTGCTGATTATCACTCCCGAACCTGTCCCTTCTTGTGGCATTGGTTGTATGTCAAAAAAGCCATTGCCGAAGAAATCGCGGAAGAAATCATCATAACCTCCACCTCTTTGTTCTTGTTTTGCGTTGTTTTGCGTTTTCTTGGCAGTGATATGTACTACCGCCGGCATTCCTTTTTCCGCAGCTTTCGTAAAATTGTCGGGTGCAGTGAGGTTTGCCGTATTACTATTTTTACTAACGTTTGTTAGTACAGAATAGTTCACTTTTTCATTAAAAGATGATTTGTCATTGGTTGTAAGAAGCTGATAACCGCCCAATGCGATACATCCGCCGAAAACACTTGCCAAAATCAAAAGCATCAATTGTCTCATAAGATTCGCTACTTTTTTTAATTTGATGTTGAATGTTGAAATTGAATATCGTATCTATTCATTTACAAAATACATCAAAATGTGTTTGTCAAAAAGAACAGCAATATAATGAAAATTTGCGTTCTTTTGTTATTCCCTGTTCTTGCTTTAACATAAGATTAACGAAGCCCATAAACATAGAAAACATCAGTCAAAAGCATCATTTCACAAACAAGGTACTAAAAATGAAATGTTTATGAACCTTTGCAAATCAACTGCTTTTTTTTGCTTTCTTATTTTTCTTAACAATCCTTTGACTGCCGCAAATACATTAATTCTAATTTAAAATTAACTGGACTTTGGATATTAGGTAACTGGAAAATTAGGTAATTAGGCTAACGAAGACATAATTTATTATGAGTGTTTTACCTGATTTCCCGGTTTCCAGATTCCCCAATGCCCAAAGTCCAGTCAGCGTATTTCTACCAAATAATTATTCCCATGAATAAATTCTACAATTTATTGCATGGGAATTGCTTAATAAATTAGGTAGTGCAATAGCTACTAAGCAGGTTTTGGGGTTCTGAAACATATCAACTTCAATGATTATTTCAGCCTTAGTAACTAAAGCACTACCTTAGTTTGATTGACGTTATTATGCTGTTATCTAATTTCCAATTAATTTTGCCGAAGGCAAACAAAGATTTAAACAGATTCTTAAACTTTACTTAGGTTTTTCCTTCAAAATCTGATAAAATCTGTTCGGTTTTTGCTGCACTTACGCGGTTGACGAGTTTTTGGTATTCATGGTCGTCGCGGACTGTTTTTGCTAATGAAAAACAAGAACCTACCGTAAAAATGATGCCCATCGCAAGATAGCCTTTCGTCCACACATCAATCTCTGCGAAGTATAGACCAAGTAATGTAAGTCCGAAAGAAAGTGCAAATGCGACCCACACTTGAAATCTCCATGCTTGGGTATTTTGACTCAAAATTGTGTTATCCATTTTATTAGTTTTGAATGAATGAATTATTTTTGCCGCGTTCCTTTTGACACTACAAACATACGAAGTTTTCACATGCCCATCAAAACCAACTTTTTTCAAAATTGTATTTTCAAATAATACTATTCTTTATCATAAGATACTGATTTACAGTTCTTTATTATACCAAAAAACGTATTTTTGAAAAGCTGTAAATTAATTAATGAAATACTTTTATATGAGGAAAATTATTCTTGATTAGGAACTGTCGAATGATTAGTTTTCGATTTCGACGAGCTTAAGATAGTTTAGAACATTTAGATAAACTTGTCAAAATTTTGGATGGAATTTACTATATTTGGTAGGCACTACTTGATTGGAATTTGAAAATTATATAAAGTCCTCTATTTGAATCTTTTATAAAAGATAATTATTTAAGTGTTTATCTCAATAATAAAAATAAAATCATTGACAATCAATAATTTATGACATAAGAGCATGCTTAAATTTAAATAGTTTTTTAATTTACTTAGAATGATGAAAAAGTCAAATAGTAGAGCAACATCCACGTATTTTTTTTCGTAAATAATAAATCTAACGTCACACATACTACCCGAACACTTACACAGTAATGATACAAAGGAATCAAGGTACGAATTTAATAACGTCACAAAATACATTAGTGATTATCCCTGCAAATGGAAACTATAATGATGACAGTGTGCCTGTTTCATTATTGCCATTGGGCGGAAAACCACTGATTTGTCATGCCATAGATACTGCTCGTCAATTAGCCGAAAATATCGAAATTTGTATAAGTTCAAGCGACATAAATGTGATAAAAACCGTAAATAATTACGGACTTCGCGTACCCTTCAAACTACCGCAAGAATTGTACACCAACATGTTTGATGTGGATGAAATCATCCTCCATGCCATCGACCATTATGCACGCAAAGAGCTTAATTTCGACACGCTCGTATTGCTCTCTCCTTACTCACCTTTTTGCCAATCAAACCATATTTTAGATGCTGCCGTTTTTTTGGAAGCCGACATAGAAATGGTCGCAGGTGTAAAGGTACTCACTCAAGCAACAGGACAATATTATCTTACCGAAAATCAAGAGGGTTATCTTCAGAAACATACAGATGTACCCGAATCCAACGGTGAAAAAGTGTATAATTACAATAATGCTTTCGCTATACTCAAAACTAGCGCAATACGCCAATATCCACGCTCATTTTTTCGCCGGATTTCCAAATATGTGATGGATAATACCGCCTCCATTTTTGTAGAAAATATGGACGATTTGATGCGCTGTGAACAAATTTTACGAGGAGACTAAAAGGAAAGTTTGTTAGGCATGTTTAAAGGCTATCCGTCTAACTTTGCCGAACTCAAGTTGCCGGGCGTACTCGTCTGACGAAGGTTTTTGTGAAATGTAGTGATTTGTCTCATAAAATATTCGCACTGAATAAAAGGATTCGTCTGACGAGTATTCGTTTTAGGCAAACTTAAACATGCTCTAAACATGCTCTAAAAAAACTCGCCCCACAAAAAAATGCAAGGCGAGTACATATCTCGTTAAATTCTATTTTCACCCTTCCCGAAACAACTCATTCATACTCACCTTCCCTGCAATCATCCCTTCCACTTCCGAAATAGGAATCCGCACTTGCTCCAACGTATCGCGGTCACGGACAGTGACGGTATTATCTTCCAAAGTATCAAAATCAATCGTCACGCAATAGGGCGTACCAATCGCATCTTGTCTGCGGTAGCGTCTGCCGATAGCGTCTTTTTCGTCGTATTGGCAGGTGAAAGCATGTTGCAAACCTTTCATTACTTCGCGGGCTTTGGCGGTGAGTTCGGGCTTATTTTTGAGTAGTGGCAATACGGCGCACTTTACAGGTGCGAGTGCGGGAGGGAGTTTCAGCACCACGCGCTCGGAGTCTTTACCCTTAGCATCCGGCACGACTTCCTCTGTATAAGCGTTGGTCATAGTCGCCAAAAACATTCTATCTACACCAATCGAAGTCTCCACCACATGCGGTGTGTAACTCTCATCGCGTTCATTATCGAAATAAGTAATTTTCCGACCTGAAAGCTCTTGATGTTGCGTAAGGTCAAAGCCGCCACGTGCATGAATACCTTCCAATTCGCGGAAACCAAAGGGAAATTCAAACTGAATATCTACCGCCGCCGATGCGTAGTGGGCGAGGTTTTCGTGGTCGTGATAGCGCAATTTTGACTGCGGATGTAGGCGCAAATGCCACTTCATACGCTCGGCTTTCCAATGTTGGTAAAATTGCTCATCTTCTCCCGGTGCGATGAAAAATTGCATTTCCATTTGTTCAAATTCGCGCATACGGAAAATGAACTGTCGTGCCACGATTTCATTACGAAATGCCTTACCAATCTGTGCGATACCAAAAGGAATTTTCTGACGTGAAGTTTTTTGTACATTCAAAAAATTCACAAAAATACCTTGTGCCGTTTCCGGGCGGAGATAAAGGATACTTTCCTCTCCTGCCACCACGCCGAGTTGGGTCGAAAACATCAAATTAAACTGACGTACATCTGTCCAATTCTTTGAGCCGCTGACCGGACACACGATTTCCAATTCTTCAATCAACGCCTTCATATCCGCGAGGTCGGAGTTGGTCATTGCCGTAGCGAGTCGCGTACCGATAGCCGCTTTTTTATCCATGTAGCCCTTCACACGCGGATTGGTTTCGCGGTACATTGCCTCGTCAAAATCGTCGCCAAAACGCTTTTTCGCCTTTTTCACTTCCTTATCCGCTTTGGCATCGAGTTTTTCCATATACTCCTCCACCAAAACATCGGCGCGATAGCGTTTCTTGGAATCTTTATTGTCCAACATCGGGTCATTAAAGGCATCTACGTGACCGGAAGCCTTCCATGTCTTAGGGTGCATAAAAATCGCTGCGTCGATGCCTACGATATTTTCGTGCATCTGCACCATCGCCTGCCACCAATATTGCTTGATGTTATTCTTCAACTCCACACCATAGGGTCCGTAATCGTACACCGCCGCGAGTCCGTCATATATTTCGCTTGATTGGAAAATGAAACCGTATTCCTTACAGTGCGATGTCAGTTTCTTAAAGCTATCGTCTTGTTTTGCCATGTTTTGTGTATTTGTTAATTCGTCAACTCGTTAATTCATCAATTCAACAACTCGTTAATTCATCAATTCAACAACTCGTCAACTCGTCAACTCATCTTTTAGTTCGCAAAAATATTGTTTTTATGATAAAAAGAACACTAAAATCACCTCTTTTAACCAACTCTCAACTCGGCAACTCGCAACTTGCAACTCGATAAGGCTTTTTCATTACCCAATTTTACTCAAACTTACCCATTATTACCTGCTTGATTCACGGATATTTGTTGATGAGAAAAAATCAAACGGGAGTTATATACTCGTTGATTCGAGAATAAAATATGGGAAATTCGAGTTTAAATCATAAGTAATTGATTATCAGGCATTTAAATTTTATTAAGGTAAAAAATATTCAATTAATTAAATTTTATAATTATTTGATAAAAAACAATTTACCTAATACCAAATTTCCTAATTCCCCAATGTCCAAAGTCCAGCAACTGTGGTAAATGGAAAAGATTAGCTGTAAAGTATTTTGCAAATCGTTCCCCCACAAACGCGAGACGATTTACAAAATCGTTTTACGTCACTCCATCTCAATCACCAAATCATCTTGCTCTACCATCGTTTTTTCCGTCAAATGAACCGCCTTCACCCTTCCTGCTTTTGGTGCGGTAATCGTACTTTCCATTTTCATGGCTTCGATGATAAATAGCGGGTCATTCTGCTTGATTTTATCGCCTGCTTTCACCAATATTTTCGACAAACTGCCTTGTAATGGCGCACCAATATCGCCTTCTTTTGTTGCTTTTTGGTGAATGATTTTATTGGTTTCGATAGATAGGTCGCGGACTTGTATGGGGCGGGTTTGTCCATTCAAATTGAAAAAGAGGGTGCGGTAGCCGTCTTCATTTGGCTTGCCTCTGTCGAGGTATTTTATCAAAATTCGCTTGCCCGATTCTATCTCTACAATGATTTCCTCATTGGGTTTCAAACCATAAAAGAAAGCCAAAGTCGGTATGCTTCGCACCGAACCATACTCTCCATAATGGTGATAATAATTTTCAAAAACCTTTGGATATAATTTATATGATAAAAAATCCTCGAAGTTGGCGTATGGAAATTTTTTATTAAACTCCACAAATTCTTTATCAAAATCAATCGGCTTTAGGTGAGCATTTGGTCGGTCGGTATAGGCTTGTTCGCCCTTCAAAACTTTGCTTTGCAAGTCCTTTGGAAAGCCGCCGTGCGCCTGTCCCAAATCACCTCTAAATAATGCTTTTACACTATCGGGAAATGCCAATGAATCTCCTTTTTCGAGTACATCTTCTTTTGACAAACCGTTGGCAGTCATAAACATAGCCATATCACCCACCACTTTCGATGAGGGCGTAACTTTCACAAGGTCGCCAAATAAATCATTGACGTGGCGGTAGTTTTCTTTTATCGTTTCAAACTTATCTTCCAAACCCAAACCCCGCGCTTGCGGACGCAAATTGGAGTATTGACCGCCCGGAATTTCGTGCTTATACACCTCTGCCGTACCTGCTTTGAGTTCGCTTTCAAAAGGGTAATAATACTCGCGGACTGCTTCCCAATAATTGGAATATTCATTGAGCGATTGGATGTTCATTTTATTTTCGCGCTCATGTCCCTGCAACATACCGACCACCGAATTGAAATTGGGCTGCGAGGTCAAACCCGATACCGAACTCAATGCCACATCCACCACATCTACTCCTGCTTCTACGGCTTTCAAATAGGTAGCCGACTGAATCGAAGAAGTATCGTGCGTGTGTAAGTGAATCGGCAA
>CALCMV010000093.1 GCA_937967535.1 uncultured Saprospiraceae bacterium | reverse complement strand
AGGAATGGGAATTACCGCCGAACAGGTGTCGCACAAATACAAAGTTTCGCGCGAAGACCAAGATGAATTTTCATACAATTCGCATGTAAAAGCTGCAAATGCCATAGATAAAGGTTTCTTCAAAGATGAAATTGTACCTGTGGATGTTAAAGAGGTATATTTTGAAGATAATCAACGAAAGGAACGCGAATACACCGTCAGCCAAGATGAAGGTGTAAGACGCGGAACTACTGCGGAAGGCTTGGCAAAATTGCGCCCTGTATTTGCACAAGGCGGTAGCGTGACGGCGGGCAACTCCTCGCAGATGTCTGATGGTGCTGCCTTCGTACTTGTGATGAGTGAGCGTATGGTCAAGGAACTGAAACTTGAACCGATTGCACGATTAGTATCATGCTCTGTGGCGGGTGTTGAGCCGCTTTACATGGGCATTGGTCCATGTGCAGCAATCCCAAAGGCATTGAAACAAGCGGGCCTGAAACTGAATGACATAGAACAAATAGAATTGAACGAAGCCTTTGCCGCACAATCATTGGCAGTGATTCGCGAGGCAGGATTGAATCCTGAGATTGTCAATCCTAATGGTGGTGCAATTGCATTAGGACATCCACTTGGATGTACCGGTGCAAAATTATCCACACAATTATTCAACGAAATGCGCCGCCGCAATCAAAAGTATGGTATGGTAACGGCTTGCGTAGGCGGCGGACAGGGAATAGCAGGGATATACGAATTGCTGAATTAAGAGAGGGTTACATATCAACCTCTTTTATGAGGTTGTGGTTTTGACGATAAAAAGATTAAAACGGCTATCTCCTAATATGAGATAGCCGTTTTTTCGTGTTCCTTTGTATTTTTACAACTTTTTAATAATGTCTTCGCCAAATTATGAATTATGAATTTTGAATAACAAATAAATTTAAATTTTACTTTGTTTTTTTACTGCTGGACTTTGGACATTGGGGAATTAGGAAATTTGGTATTAGGTAAATTGTTTTTTATCAAATAATTATAAAATTTAATTAATTGAATATTTTACCCTAATAAAAATAAAATAACTGATAATCAATTACTTACGATTTAAAACCGAATTTCCCAGTTACCGAATTTCCAAAATGTCCAAAGTCCAGTTTACTGATAATTATTAATTAATAAATTAAACATTTTTTATCATTCAAAATTTATCATTCAAAAATCAAAATTAACAAACACATTATTTTAAATTGTCATATTTAAATTTGGTTTAAGTAAAATATTTCAAATAACTTTGTGGAATAAAACCAGATTATTTATTAAAAAACGAAATATTAAAGTAATATTTGTGGCGTAATAGCCAATTTATGAATGAGTCTTTGTAATAACAAGGCGAAAAGAACATATCAATCTCTCCAAAATGATATACGATAAGGACTTCAATTCTAAGTACGATTTGTTCACCTCTGATATTAGAGGAGCATTTAACCAATATACTGGTTATGAAGCCATTGAAGTGGCAAATATGCTCTATGTCAATAAAGGCTTGAGCAACGAAAACTACTTTAAAATTGCACATTGGGGAATTACACGCGCTATTCGGGATAATGACAAAATCACCGAGTTGAAATATATTCATGCTACGGGCTTTCATCATTATAAAATAGGTGACTACCCGGAGGCAATGATGTATTATGCCCAAGGACTGTATATCAGCGAAAATATTAATAATCCTGAATTTATTGCCCGCTTCCAAACCAGCATCGGAGAACTCAGTATACAGCAGGCAAATTACGAAAAAGCACTGGATTACTATTTTAAGGTAATGCGGACAGACGATGTGCGTTTTTGTTTTGAGACATATTCCAAATTAGCAGAAATCTACAAAGAAAAAGGCGATTATGAGGTAGCTCTTGATTATGCTGACAAGGCATACAACTATAATCTCAAACAAGAAAATTACGCACAAATGATGCGAAATTTTCTTGTCATTGGCGACATCAATTTCGCCAAAGAGCAATACGGCGAAGCACTTAATTTTTACTCTAAAGCACTGAAAATCCATTACTTGTATCCCGACCCTCACTTTGCTTCCATCGCTGTTATGCGCTCTGCCGATGTGCTTTTCAATCTCGGACACTACAAAGAAGCACAAGCCACCTACGAGTACGCTGCCGAAATAACGAACTCCTATGGCTTCAAATTCAATTCGGCACTCATTGCCCAAAAAAGAGCGAAAACATACTCCAAACAAGGAGATTATACTAAAGCCATTGACATCAACGCCTCGGCATTGGCACAAGCACGCAAATTCAATTTTGACTTATTGGAATTGGATATTATGCGAGATAAAATACACTACCATGAGGTACAAGGTGATGATGAAATTGCCAATACACTATTGCGGCAAACCGAAGCACTCAACATCTATCTGGTAGAAAAAGAGCAACGCGAAAAACTCCAAGAAATTCTTGAAGAAAAAGAAAAAGAACTCAACTTCTACAAAACACAGGCGCGTTCGATGGCATCAGCAAACGAAGACCTGAAGCAGTACGCCAAAGTCATTGCACACGACCTCAAAGAACCCCTGCGAACCATCGGGAGTTTTACCTCATTATTAAAAAGAAGGTACCATAAAGCGGAAGAAAAAGAAGTTGGAGAATACTTTGAATTTGTCATGGATGCTACCCTCCGCATGGAAAATTTGCTAGATGAATTGCTGCGATACGTGGTACTCGGAATCCAAGACAAAGCCCCTAAAAATGTCAACCTCAATGAAGCCGCCCAATACGCCCTAAGAAGCCTCGATGAACTTATAAAAAGCAAAAAAGCAATCGTTAATATTCAGGAATTACCCACCGTATTGGGGCAAAAACAACATTTAAAAGAATTATTCTACCACTTACTGCACAATGCCCTTCACTATAATGACAGCCAACCGCCTATCGTAGATATTAGCGTAAAACGCAATGAAGGAGGATACCTGTTCACAGTGTCCGACAATGGCATAGGAATAGCAGAAGATTACTTCGAAAAAATCTTTTTACTATACCACCAATTAGACAAAAACAATAACGATGGCGTAGGCGTTGGTTTGGCAATGAGCAAAAAAATCGTCGAACTCCATGGCGGAAGTATTTGGATATCTTCTACGCCAAACAAAGGCACATCCATCGAATTTACCCTTAAAGATGTATAATTTGTCCGCTAATAACATTAAATTCCCGCACATAATTACCTCTTTTCAACTCAAAGTACTATCTTAGAGTTCAAATTGACTCTCTGCATAAAATAATCAGAAACCACCTTTATATAATTGCTAATTTAATTCCTTAATTTAGCAAATAACTATATTATTTTTTCTTAAAAATTAATTACGAAACAATTGGTAATTGATTAATTGTTAATATCTAATTTGCGTTAGTAAGTGGTTGGACTGAACTAAGCGACACTTTTAATTATGATAATTCATTGAAAATGAATTATTTATTTAAACTTATTCTTAAACTTGTACTTCCACTTAATGTGTATGAAATAAACCGTATTTCATACACGTTTCTTAATTACACCAATTAACTATTAACAATCAACAATTAGCAATGAACCATT
Source organism: uncultured Saprospiraceae bacterium (assembly GCA_937967535.1). GTDB lineage: Bacteria > Bacteroidota > Bacteroidia > Chitinophagales > Saprospiraceae > JAHDEO01. Next base: position 4,143 of record CALCMV010000093.1, on the reverse strand, counting down.
AATTATGAAAAACTTATACTTAGCCATCGTATTAATAATGGGTTTTTATACCACATCTTTTGCACAGGCAGATTGTGCAAACGATGAAATTGGCGTAAGAGTTCATCTCACTACGGATGATTTTGGAAATGAAACCTTCTGGGAAGTCGTAGACAACAACACCAATGTCACTTACTTCACCGCCAATTGGGGAACTTACCCGAATTTCGTTGATTCAACTTATGTACACGAATTTTGCATACCCGAAAATGCCTGTGTCACCTTTACCATAAGAGATTCTTACGGCGATGGTATTTGCTGTGGATTTGGAGAAGGCTCATACGAAATCTTTCTTGACAACAACCTAATCGCATCCGGCGGTGAATTCGGCAACGTTGCATCTGTTGCTTTCAATTGCGAACCCGGAACCGTCTGCACCACTAGCATCCCTGTCACCCAAGGCACTTACAGCACCGAAACAGCCGATTATTGGTACGTTTTTGAGCCGACAGAGGCAGGCATCTACAATATCTCTACCTGCGGATTAAATAATTGCAACACCAAAATATGGATATACGACAATTGTAATGCTAGTCCGCAAGAAAGCAATGTCGGAACAATTTATTACAACGACAACAACCCCGAATGTGGAGCAGCAGCCTTCCTCGAAGTACCTATGGGACCACCAACTATTTATTACATTCGTATTGGTGATGCCGCGAATGACTGCGAAAGTGCCGGAAGCATCAATTGGGAACTCTCCTATGTCGGTCCCGTAACCGGATGTACCGACCCCGAAGCCTGCAATTACAGCCCCCTTGCCGGCGAAGATGATGGCTCTTGCCTATTCAATGGCGAACAAGGATGCCCCGGACCCGATTTGATGATATTGGAAAGCGTACTGAAAAATACCCTCCAAATGCACCACATCGAAAATGACGATATAGACGAATGTCTTATCGGAGAAAGCTGCTTGGGCGGCTACGGACGACGCGACCTCATTCGATTCACCACACACTTTAAAAACATAGGCGAAATAGACTACCTCATCGGCGATACCGACACCTCCAATACACAATTTACCTTTGATAATTGCCACGGACACTTTCACTACGATGGCTATGCCGAATATCTGCTATACGATGAAAATAGCGTAGAAACCCCTGCCGGATTGAAAAACGGATTCTGTGTAATTGACCTAGAATGTAGCGGTGGCGGTCAGCCTCAATTTAACTGCAATTACATGGGCATTACTGCCGGCTGTGGCGATATTTATGATAGAAATATTGATTGCCAATGGGTAGACATCACCGACATCGAAGACGGCACATACACCCTCGTTACCCGCGTAAACTGGGATAATGCCCCCGACTTTCTTGGACGCTACGAAACCGATTTCTCCAACAACTGGGCGCAAGTCTGCATCAATATATTTACCGAACCCGACGGCTCACGCAACTTTGAAACAGCAACCACCTGCGAACCCTTTGTAGACTGTGCCGGACAGGTATATGGCTCTGCACAACCCGACTGCACAGGCACTTGCAACGGCGGTATACTCACAGGCGACCTCAACTCCGACGGCGTACAAGCAATGGAAGATGCACAAAACTATGTCACTCAAATACTCGGCAACGACATCACGCCCACACCCTGCAACGACCTCAATGCCGACAACCAAATTACAGTATACGATGCAGCACTCATGGCAAGCTGCATCAACCTCGGGGTAGCACACCAACACGCCGAAACCAACCTCCACAACCACTGCGATTTCCCAACAGGACTCACCAATCCAAACGACCTCGTTACATTGAGTATTAAGGATATTAATTTTAATGAAAAATATATTGATATTGATGTCATAAATCCTGATAATGCGATTAATGCCTATCAATTCACAATGAGTGGTGTCGAAATTATGACGGTAGAAAACCTCGCAGACCCCCTCATGTATCCTATCACGCCAAGTACTGTTCCCGGCGGAAATATGGTCATTGGAATTTCTTACGAAGATTCGCTCATCATCAAATCACCTATCGAACAGCCGCTTTGTCGTATTTATTATAATAATATTACGAATGATGAAATTTGCATAGCATCCATCATATCAGTAGTCAATCAGGATTACGAACAAACAATGACCGAAATTGGTGGTGAATGTGAATTGTTCACAGGAATAGCCAACCCGCTTACAGTCATAAAGGCGAGTATCAGTCCCAACCCGACCAAAGGCGATGCTATACTCACTTTCCCCAATACTACCAACGAAACATTTACCTTAAAAATCACAGACGCTGTCGGGAAAAACATTCGCACCTACGAAAACTTACGCAACAACCAACATACAATTGAGCGTAGTGGTCTCGCGAATGGAGTTTATCTATATCATTTGCAAAGCGATACCAAAATGGCTACGGGTAAGTTGGTCATTCAAGATTAAAATACACGTAGCGTAAATATTAGCAAAATAAAAAACCGTCATTCCATATCAAATTTGGAATGACGGTTTTCTTTTTTAGTAAAATAATTTTAAACAAGTTTTCAGATTGCCTAAATGCGTAAGTAAGTAAGTAATTGGACTGAACTAAGCGACACTTTCAGTTTTCATAATTCATTGAAAGTGAATTATTTATTTAAACTTAAACTTATTCTTAAACTTAAACTTACTGCCGGAGGCATAGACCTATGTAACCACTTCATTTTTCGCACGAATTTTATCCAAAAACTCCCGCACAGAAGTAAACGAAACGACTCTATCTTTAAAGAAAACAATGGCTTGCTTGACCTCTTGTTCGGTAGCTTGCATGTGATTGAGGATATTCGTCAGGTGCATTTTCATATGCCCTTGCTGAATACCCGTAGTAACGAGCGAGCGCACTGCCGCAAAATTCTGCGCCAAACCGACCACTACAATAATCCGCATCAATTCCTGTGCGCCCGGACTACCGAGCATTTCAAGTGAGCGTTTTGCAAGCGGATGTAGCGTTGTCAATCCGCCTACTGTACCCACTGCAATTGGAAAATCCATCCAAAAGCGGAATACATCATTTTCGGTACTGACATTTGAGAGGCTGCGGTACTGTCCGTCGCGTGCGGCATAGGTATGTCCGCAAGATTCGATGGCTCGGAAGTCATTGCCCGTAGCGATGGCTACTGCGTCTATTCCGTTCAGGATACCTTTATTATGTGTTGTTGCGCGATGCACATCAAGTTGTGCGATGCGGATGGCTTTTTCAAATTTATAGGCAAATTCTTGGGCATCACAATCACCAATTTGCCCCAATTCTTCAATCGGACAACTGACCTCTGCCCGTACCAAACATTCCGGCGTATAATTCGATAAAATCGCCATGATAATGCTCAGATTTTTTTCTTCTCCTGTAAATTCGGGATGTTCAAGGACGAATTGTTGGAGTATCTTAGCGAAGGCTTCCAAGACGGAATTGATAAAATTTGCCCCCATCGAATCACAAGTCTCAAAGTCCACTTTTAGCTGAAAATAATCCGATTCGAGATGCGTCATATCCATCAGCGAAATATCCAACACGCCACCACCTCTGCGCTCCATATTGCGTGTGATGTCCTGCGTACCTTCAATGAGTGCATTTTTTATTTCGGGAAAAAACAAACGCAATTTATCGCCTTCACCTTTCCATGCAAAATGGACTTGTCCTACTTTCTTCGTACCAATTATTTCGGCTTTGAAACCGCCGCGTTGCATCCAAAATTTAGCTCCACTCGATGCCGCCGCTACTACCGAACTTTCCTCAATCACCATCGGCACACAATAAGAATTTCCATTAATCACAAAATTAGGCGCAACACCAAAAGGCAGATAATAATTGCTCAAAGTATTCTCACTAAAATCGTCGAATACCTTTTGCGTCTTATCTTCTTCGTGCCAAAAACTCATCAATTCGCGCATCACATCTTCCGGGTTCTTGAAGAAATTTTCGGCGACCCAACGTAGTTTTTTTCGCTTAGAAAGTTTGGAAAATCCTGATTTCATGTTTATTAATTATGGCTCATCTAGGAATTTAGTGGAACGTAAAACGATTTTGTAAATCGTCTTGCATTGAAATTGGAGGATGAGCGTAAGTCGTCGGACATTTTCAAAATGTCAGACGACAAGATTTCTTTGTTATCTATTTAAAATCAATT
>CALCMV010000092.1 GCA_937967535.1 uncultured Saprospiraceae bacterium | reverse complement strand
CCGGTGGTGAAGCGTCCGGGCTGGCATGAGTACACGCAAATGCCGATAAAATTATAACGTACAGGCGGTTTCAACCGCCATGTCCACGTATTTTCAAGCAACATGGCGATTGAAATCGCCTGTACAATCATAAATTATGTCTATGACCATTTCAATTAATCCGACTGTTGAATTAGACCTATCCGTAGGTAAAATGTCGGAAGCACAATTTATTGATTTTTGTGCGGAAAATCCTGAATTGCGAATCGAACAAGACCAAAACCAAAACGTTATCGTTATGCCACCAGTTTACGGAGAATCCGGTTATTTTGAAAATGAAGCAACAGGTGAAGTAAGAGCCTATGCCAAATCTACGAAAAAAGGGGTTTCATTCAGCCCAAATACAGGTTTTAAACTTCCGAATGGAGCAACTCGTGTTCCTGATGCTAATTGGGTGAGTAATGAACGTTGGGCAGTACTTAGTTCCAAAGATAAAAAGAAATTTCTGCGAGTCGTGCCGGATTTCATCATCGAAGTACGCTCGGAAACTGACCGACTCAAAACCCTCCAAGAAAAAATGCGCGAATGGATAGACAACGGTGTCCGACTCGGCTGGCTGATTGACCCGAAAACGAAAAAAACGCACATTTACCGAGAAAATGGCTCGATTGATATTGTAGAGGGATTTGAAGCGGTCTTATCCGGTGAGGAGGTGATGCCCGGTTTTGAATTTGATTTGAAGCTATTGCGAATGCCTTGATTTCTTTTCAAAAATTACCAAAAAAATAAATTTTATGCGTATTTTTGTTTCTGCAAAAAATAATTTGTTTTTAAACATTTACTCAATCAAAATTAATGAAGTCAAAAATAAAATATTCAAATGAAGAAGAAATAAAAGTCCATTTGGTGATACCTTGGTTGGAAAGCCTTGGATACAAAAAGGAGACGATGGAGTTTGAGAAAACGATTGAGGTGCAAGAAGGGCGCAAGAAAAAAAATATCTTCGCAGATATTGTAATCTACTCGAATAAAAAACGTGAAACACCTTTAATTGTCGTTGATACCAAATCTCCAAAAGGCATTTTATCAAAAAATGATAAAGAACAAGTTATTTCGTATGCAAGGTTGTTGCCTAAAATAGCTCCGTTGGCAGTACTGACTAATGGTTATAATATACAGGTTTTTAAAACTTTAGATAAATCCAGAATTAAAACACTCCCTAAAAGAAAAGATTTATTAAATGATTTTGTAAGCACTGTTTTAAGTGCAAATATTGAAGAAGCTCTGCGAAGTGAAGCTAAAAAAGAGCTATTCGTTATTGACGATGTTAATACCTTCAAAGACCTACTAAAGAAATGCCATACAACTATCAGGAATAATGAAGGATACGACCCGATAAAAGCCTTTGATGAACTTTCAAAAGTCTTATTCTCTAAAATGTATGAAGAGCAATACAATAGAGATAATAACCGCTTTACCGTTGAAATTTTCGATAAAACCCTAAAAGAACTCAATGTCAATATTGTACAACAACAATTCGCAGAAATTCAAAAAGTAGAGAACTTTAAAGATCTTTTTCCCGAACAAACTGTAATAGAGCTAAAGGATAGAACCATAAAAGAGATAGTACAAATATTTGAAAGTTATGATTTGACACTCACCAACTTTGATGTTAAAGGTGAGGCATTTGAATACTTTTTGGGCGATACATTTACAGGCGGACTGGGCGAGTATTTTACCCCAAGAAATGTAGTCGAGTTTATGGTAGAAGCCATATCACCCAAAATCGGTGAGAAAATAATCGATCCTTTTTGTGGTACAGGTGGGTTTCTGATTTATGCCTTTGATATTATCTCTGAAAAAATCAAACTTCACGAGTTTGCAGAAAATGAAAAAGAAAAATGGCGATATGAACTTTCCAATAAATCTTTATTCGGTACAGATTGGAAAACAAGAACATCCCAAGCCTGCAAAATGAATATGATTGTGCATGGGGACGGAAATACAGGCGTATTTCAACACAATGGCTTCAAAAATATTGAGGGTTTTATTGAGCATGATAAATTTGATATTTGCTTCACAAATCCTCCTTTTGGAGCCAATGAAAGTGACGAAGCTGTCTTAAATGACTTTGAATTAGGTATTGGAAAAACAGCTCAAAAAAGAGAAATATTAGCCATAGAAAGATGTCTGAAATTAGTAAAACCTAAAACCGGAATAGTCGCGTTCATTCTACCAGACGGCATTTTGAACGGTGATAGAAATGCACCTATTAGAGAATTTATTAATAAAGAAGCTGAAATACTTGCAGTAATTGGTCTGAATAAAGCAACTTTTGAAGGGTATAATACGACTGTAAAAACTTCTGTCCTATTTTTAAGACGTAAAGCATCTCCCGACGACAGTCTAAGTACCAATATTTTCATGGCAGTATGCACCAATTCCGGTTATGCCCCAACAGGTGAACAAATATCAGGGAATCAGTTGCCTGATATACTGTTTGACTTTCAAAACTTTAGAAAAGATAAAAAATCAGAACATATATCCAAATATGTAAAAATAGTCAGCCCCAAACACGCCGCAGACAGAATAGATGCAGAACGATATATTGATTATATGGAATATCCTGAATTGCCTGATAATGAGGATATTTCAGAAAAAGTATCTACACGCTTAAAGAATTTTTCTTCAACCTACACTAAGCTAAACGAACTGTCAGCGAAGCACTTGTTTAAGAATGAATTTAAAGAAAATGAATTTGAATTTATTGAACTCAACCAACTCCTCCAACCTATATCCAATTTTATTAAATTAGATACTGATACAATATACAAACAATTAGGCATCAGAGGCAACGGGGCGGGAATATTTATCAGAGAAGAATCGCTCGGCAATGCGATTAAAGCCACCAAACTCAATCAGGTAAAATTAGGGTGGTTGGTATTCAGCCGACTATTTGCCAAAAACGGTTCATTCGGAATTGTAGATGAACGTTTTGAAAATGGTGTATTTTCTAATGAATTTCCCACTTACACTGTAAAAGAAAACGCAAAATATGATGCCAACGAATTACTAATTTACTTGGTATTCTATCTGACTTCCATTCAAAGCACCAACTACATCATAAGATTAACCACAGGCTCAACCAAACAAAGTCGTGGCAGATTCAAAGAAAACCAATTTTTGGAACTCTCCATACCTATTCCCAAAGATATATCTAAACTTTCATCATTAGTCAAAAAAATAACACTAATCAATGAGACCCGTTTATTTTTAGAAAATTTGAAAGCGGATTTAGATGTATTAAATAAGTCTTTTCAAATTTCTCTTCCTAAAAACAAATAAAAATCGCATCATTGCATTAGGTCATAAATTATGAAAATAGAAACATTACCCACCCAACATAGCATCACGCGCAAGCCATTTCCTGCGTCGAAGAAAGTATATGTCAAAGGAAAAATCCACGACATAGAAGTTGCCATGCGTGAGATTGCGCTTGACCCGACCAAGACGAATGATGAAGTTATTGAAAATGAACCCATTACGGTTTATGACACAAGTGGTCCGTACACCGACCCGGATGTGTATATTGATGTCCGAAAGGGTTTGCCAAAGCTGCGCCAACAATGGATTTTGGATAGAGGCGATGTGGAAGAATTGGACGAAATCTCCTCCGATTACGGCAAAGAACGCCTGTATAATTCGGGTTTGGATTACCTGCGTTTTGAGCATTTGAAAAAGCCATTACGAGCGAAAAAGGGACAGAACGTCACGCAATTGCATTATGCACGCAAGGGCATTATCACGCCGGAAATGGAGTACATTGCTATCCGCGAAAATCAGCGTATTGATGCCTTGAACGCCGAGCAAATCGGACACCAACACCCCGGCAATAGCTTTGGGGCAAATACGCCGAAAAGCCATATCACGCCCGAATTTGTCCGTAAAGAAGTCGCTGAAGGTCGCGCGATTATTCCGTCGAATATCAATCACCCGGAAAGCGAACCGATGATTATCGGACGCAATTTTTTGGTAAAAATCAATGCCAATATCGGCAATTCGGCGGTGACATCGAGCATCGAAGAAGAGGTCGAAAAAGCGGTGTGGGCATGTCGTTGGGGTGCTGATAATATCATGGATTTATCGACCGGAAAAAACATCCACGAGACCCGCGAATGGATTATCCGCAACTCGCCCGTACCGATT
>CALCMV010000091.1 GCA_937967535.1 uncultured Saprospiraceae bacterium | reverse complement strand
TACGTCCTCTAAATGTTCCATCCCATCCGGTATTAATGTCCCGACTTTCAAATACTTGTTCTCCCCAGCGATTATATACCACCAAATAAAATTCTGTAATCAGTGAACTCGCCCGCGCCCGAAAGATGTCATTTTCGCCATCATTATTTGGCGTAAAAGCATTGGGGATGAAGATATTCGGTTCATCACAAGCAGGCGGGAGAACTTCTACGGTAATCATTGCTTCACTCGTACAATTTTCTTCATTAGTAACAATAACCGTATAAGTTGTTGTTGCTGTCGGTGTGGCAATAGGATTGTGTATATCGTTGAAATTCAATGAATTAGCAGGCGACCATTCATAAGTGTAATTTGGGTTTTGGCTAACGTTTAATTGCGTGCTTGCACCAATCGGAATGATGGATGGCTCAGCTTCAATCGTAATTTCGGGTGGAAATTGTAGGGTGATTTCCCGCGAAAATACATCTGTACAAGCCGATGCACCTCCTCCGACTGTCAGGGTAATTTCGTAAGTTCCAGTATCGGGATAGGTATAATTCGGGCTAAATTCGGTGGAGGTATCGTCATTGCTAGTCGGGTCGCCGAAGTCCCAAAAATAATTATTTGAGCCCAGACTTTGATTATCAAATTCGACCAGCAACGAATTATTACATTGTAATTCGGGCGCGAAAAACGAAGATACCACCTCCAAACCACAAGTCCCGACATTAAACTGAAAATCGCGCCGCGAGGTAGAAATCAAAATCCCATCCCGATATTCCCGCGCACAAATCCCGACTACGTATTGCCCCAAATTATTGGGTGTAGCCGTCAAAAAACCCGTTTCGCTATCAATTGTCAGGGGTACACCTCCCAGCATATCCATCGTATTATAGGGCGGATTGACCCAAACCACCGAGTCATAAGGCGGTCGGTTGGGCGGTTGCGGAATAGGTGCCATATCATCTGCCCCCAAAAAGGGCGCACACATCTCATACACAATAGAATCACCATCAGGGTCAAGGGCAAAATGCTCAAATTCAAAAGGCAAATTGGCACAAATATAAAAGGGTGCCCAATCATTGAACCGCGCACTCGAATTGCAAGCCAACAGTGCTTCTTCTGAAATAAAACTGTAATACGTAGCACCCGTCTCCAGAGGGAGTTCGATATTGACAATGCTTTGATTGCGACAACAGCGTTGGTAGGCGAGTTGGTAGCCGCCTTCGCGGAAAGGCAGTGTCACAATCGTATCGTACATCGTGGAATGATAACAAACCGTAGGAGGGATAACCAGACAGGGATTTTGGAGTTGCGGATTGAGCGTATCGTCGCCCATCGGCATTACACGCAGGTCAAAAACAAGGTCATTATCCACACCAAAAACACCAATAGAAGCGGGTTGGTCGAAGTAAGGAACGCCCGTCTCGCAATCGCGGAATACTTGCAGGGTAATTTGGTATTGGTCATCGCCGAGGCATTGGTAACTCATTTCGCCTCCGACAATATGTGTCCCCATCATTTCCGTAGAAATGAAACAGAATAGATACAGGAAGAGACGATATTTTCTCATTGATTGTGGTTTTTATTTACTCTAAACTTGCTTTGTATTTTAAAAATCTATCAATACGTCACATCTTTGGAAATGGGCGAGTGGTCGGACATTTTTAAAATGTCAGACCACAGCATTTTTTATTTTATTGAAAATTAATTAAGTATAAAATTTAAATAAAAATATTTACAAAATAATTTGAACTAAAAAATACGTATTTTCTTATTTTGTGTAAATTATTTTGTGAAATATTTTTATTATTATTAAAAATTAATTTCGTAATTAGTTGATTTTTAAATTAAAATACACCTGTAATCTCGTCTGACATTTGGAAATGTCCGACGAGTAAACTGCCCGATAACTTGTGGGGTATCGTTAGATTTTAAAAATGCAAGGCAGGTATTAGGCGAAATTTTATCTTTTTCAAATAAATACTATTTACGTTTTCAAAATAACCTTTATCTTACGCTTCTTTTTTCTCTTCCTATGAGGAAGAGTTTTTTTACGCCTCGATGGCTTTTGCATCGAGGCGTTTTTTTTTAGTTATACTGTGACAATGTCTTCGCCAAATTTTGTCCGATAATTATCGGGATGAATAACAAATTAATTTAAATTTTACTTTGTTATTCAATGATAATTAATAAATTAAACATTTTTTATCATTCATCCCGATAATTATCGGTACAAAATTGGCGAACACTATGTTAGAACTACTTTATTATCTTTCTGATTAATTGTCCTTTATCATTAGCAATTTGAAGGAAATACATGCCCTTTGGCAAATCGGCTACATTCAAGCGAGTGCTGTAGTTTCCGGTGGAATATATTTCTTGCTCTTGCAAAATTTTTCCTCTAATATCGGTAATTTTTACATAAAAAGTTTCTGAATTATCATTTTTTATTTGAATATCAATAAAATCATGGAAAGGATTGGGAAAAACCTCAAAATATTCGACACCTTCGATGTGATTGACTCCCACGACCATGTACGATACAGGCTCTGAAATCGTCGAACAACCATTTGCACCGATAACTTCTACGGAGTAATTACCGGAATCTTGGGGGTCAAAATTTTGGTCGGTAGCACCGGAAATTGGCACAGCATTGAGATACCATTGATAGCTGAGTCCGGCGGGTTCGGCAATGAAGATACCATTGCTGCCAATAGTGATATTTGAAGTAGGAGAGGGGAGTACATTGACCGATACCTCGTCTGTCCCGGATGCACATACATCTGCGACAGTAACGCTATAAACGGTTGCTAATGAAGGGCTTATGTTGATTTCAGATGTATTTTCTCCGGTACTCCAAAGGTAGCTCGTACCGCCTGTGGCAGTGAGTGTGAGGGATTCGCCATTGCATATTTCTGTGTCAGGTCCGGCACTTACATTGAGTGTGCCCATACCTGTGACGTTGAAGCAAGCCTGTGTATTTAAATTAATGGCATAGCACAAGGGCAGACCACCTGTTCCGCAAGTAGCAGGGAGGGCGGCGGCACTGGTATTGAGGAGGTTGAGTTGGTCTATAAAACTTTGTGCGGAGAAAGTCGTGGTGGCAGCACTGAACTGATCGACGAGTAGAAAAAGCTCGTTCAAATCCTCCAAGTCGCTACCGGAAGTAATGCCCATCGCCGCAAGATTGACACAAAACTGTGGGAAAGCAAAGTCTAATAAAGTACAGCAGCTACCAAAAGGCGGGGCAGTACCGGTAAGCATACCTTCCAGCACGTTTTGTATTTGCTCCAAATCGAAGGCTACGGCAGTGACACAAAAGTCGTCGCCGGCGGTCAGCCCAAATTCTGTGGGACTAAATGTGCCATCGGCATCCGCACCCAAAATCAGTGGTCCGCCATCGCTTGCCAGTTGGTTGGAGTCGGTGATAACGTATTCAGTATTAGGGAGTCCGGTGGTTTCTACGGCATTGGTGGCGGTAAACATTTGCCCAACGCACAGTTCTGTATCTGCCGGAACAGCAATTTCAGGGGCAGAAGTCATGGGACAATTGCTTTGTTGGGCGTAAGTATTTGCCGCACAGCACAAAAGTAAAGCGAGGAATAGTAAACCTTTTAATTGCATAAGATTTTAACGATTATTGGTTAATGATTAATGCTTAGTTTTTATATGTAGTTTCTTGTGAAATAAATGAAAGTATTAAGAGCAATAAAACTAAGCAATTCTGTAAAGAACAAAAAGTAAGCACGTCAAAAAGTAAGCCTATTTTGTCTCACTACCAGTCTCCGATATAAGTTCCTTGATATTGTCGCTGCTTCCGTTAATCACAAAAAACAAATTTCCCGTACCTTTGCACCATGCTATCCATCACACTAAAGGAAATCAAACCCTTACTCGCCAAGATAGACCTTATCGCTGCAATGGAAGAAGGTTTTATCCAATACAGCAAAGGCAACTGCGTTGTGCCGCCCGTAGGTGAATTGATTTTTGAGCAACCCAAAGGCGAAGCACACATCAAATACGGCTACATCAAAAACGACGATTACTACGTCATCAAAATCGCTTCCGGCTTTTATGATAATCCGAAATTGGGTTTGAGTTCTTGTCAGGGAATGATGCTGCTTTTTGACCAAAAGACAGGCGTTCCCGTCTGCATTTTACAGGACGAAGGACACCTCACCGACATGCGTACTGCGGCGGCGGGTGCATTGGCAGCCAAGTATTTCGCGCCCAAAAATGTAAAAGCTATTGGCATCGTTGGTACGGGTATACAAGCGCGT
>CALCMV010000090.1 GCA_937967535.1 uncultured Saprospiraceae bacterium | reverse complement strand
TTTTGGAATATTCATAATTATTTCGGGCAGACCATCCACTCCATTGCTTCCCAATTGTGGAATGCAACTAAATCCAAATCCCGTTGCAGCACATGGATAGCTATCGAAGCTTGTTGTTGGAATACTGATATTTTCTACCGTCGTGTTGTTTACATCATTCCAATCAATTTGAAAACGAAAGATATCGATTTCATCCTGTGTAGTCGTTCCCCATGAAGAGTCGTCTATTTTCACCACTAAGGGGCGTGTATCTATAGGCGATATGTCGCCATCCACGTCTACGGGAGTGGAAACCAAGAAGCCGCCTTCGGGATTGCCACCCGGAATTTCTACTCGTTGTATAGTTACCATAGGGTCGCCGGCTACCAAACCTGCTTTGTTGATAAAATACTGATGTAATGTGTTAGCACCGCCTTCATTACTGGTCACGACGAGTGCATCGGGCCAAATCCCATATTTGGGATAATCCGGAAAATTTGGTGTAGAAAACGAATAGGCGTGATATGCGCCAAGCGGGTCGGAGCTCACAGAAACTGCAATGAGTAAATTAGCCGGGTCGGTAAATTCTGTGATAAACCAACGATTTTCGGATTCGTCGAATAGTACAATCGGATCTCCCGCAGAAACTGCTCCCAAAGGTGCCCAGAGGTCAGACATCGCAAACTCTTGTATCAGGTTCGCCTCTTTGTCAAAGACCCCCACCTGTGTGACATTAATTGCCTGAACGTAATAGTCCAAACCAATATCGCCCGTAGGATCCATTGGTGAACCTACATCACCGATGCCGTCGATATTTATGAGAGGCTCTACGATATTATTTTGAGTGTGCGTGGACTGTCGGATAGGGTCATCACCGAGGTGTTCCAACTCCGAAATGATGGCTTTAGACTGCCCTTTGAGTCGCCATTTGAAATTGTCGGGTTTCTTTTTGTTTTTTCTAAAAATTTCCTTTTTGGCTCTAAAGTCAGAACCGGATGGTACGATGTCGCGCACTTCTGGCGAAATTCCCAGTAAGACAGCTTGTGTGGCAGAAGTATTGATTTCTACCTGCTCAATATGCACCTGTCCGAATAATGCTATACCGGCAAATAATAGTATAATTGTGTTAGTAATTTTCATAATGTATTATTGTTTAGGACGAGATGTTCCATGACTTGTGTTAGTTGAACTTGAATTGCCGGAGTTTTGCTGCGCTTCATTTACAGAAACGACTCTGTCGTCGGCTTTCAGGGCATCTATTAATTTTGCTAAATCGGAATCACTGAGGTTGACGGTTGCCGTAAACAGGGGTTGTGACCTGCTAGATGGCTTCAACTCCGTCAGTCCGAGCGAAGCATAATCTGCTGTAATTGCTGCGGGTCTTGCCTTGTCAGTCAGCATAATTTGTAACTGATGGCTTTCAATCTCCGAACCTCCTCTTCCGATACCACACGAAAGCAACAAGATCAGGAGTGAATAAAAAATAACTTGTTTCATAAATAATGATTTTGGCTATCAGTTCATCGTTTTTTACAATCCGTTGAATGAGTTCCCGATACCGATAGCTATCGGTACGGGATTATAAATTACTGATTATCAGAGTTGAGCAAACTTAAACGGCTAGCCATGATTTGAGAGCGTACTTAAACTAGACTTTGGGCAGAATGGGAATTAGGTTTAATTTTATAAATTATTGATTATTAAATACTTACAATTAAAATAACTGATAATTAATTATTTCATTTTTATTAAAATAAAAAATATTCAATTAATTAAATTTCATAATTATTTGATAAAAAACAATTTACCTAATACCAAATTTCCTAATTCCCCAATGCCCAAAATCCAAGTATTACGCTGCTTGAGAAAAATTATTTTTGATAATATAATACCTGTTTTAGCCACAAATACACTAATTTTTTTACGAATTTATTGATAATTCCCTTGAAATCATTCGTACATTCGTGGCTTATATTATGATTTTAAAATTTTCTCATGTAGGGTAGTAATACGTAGAAAGATTTTGGTTGGAAAGGATTTACACCAAATGGGCATAAATAAATTTCTCCATAATGTGTTTTATGTAGTTGAGACACGAATAAATCACTTTTCCCCCCAATGTGTTTTCATCATTGTGTCATCGCCCGAATACCTCATCTAAATGGGTATCAGGATTCAAATAAATATACATGCTCAACTTGTTTATTTTTTCCTTATTTTTACAGAAATATTCTATCATGAACGCAAAAACTAAAATAAATTTTACAATGAAAAAATACATATTATTGATTGCAGGAATGATGTTTTTTTGCACAATTATCTTCGCGCAATCGGGTACAGCTTATGGCTTCAAAGGCGGTCTGACATTAGGCTCTCAAAATTGGAACGGGCAAGAAATGGAAATACTCTTTGGCTATCATGGTGCATTGAGTTTAGAATCGCGCGATGAGGAGATAGGTTTTTCTTTATTTGGAGATTTGGGTTGGCATAGAAAAGGGAGTCGGCGTGTATTTCAAAGTACCGTATTCATCGACCAATCGGGCAATGAACGCGAATTGCCACGCCGAGGATTCAAGCAACCCTTCGATAATGTCATGCTTACAATCGGTGCAAAAAAGACCGGACAATTGACGGATTTCTTCAATTATTATTACGGCTTGGGCGTACATGCGGATTACAACGTGGACTATGAGGTATTTTTCGGCAATAAAGAGTTTTTTGACCAATATATCAATAGATTCACCTATGGTGGTTCGGTGCTTGGTGGTATAGAATATATGATGAACGATACGGGTGCTCTTTATTTTGAATTGAGTTTTCATCCCGACCTTTCTAAGCAGATTTTTGTACCGCAGGGCTTGAGCTACATCGACCCGATTACGAATCAACAACGAACTCTGGGTATGCAAGAAGTGATAAATTTTGTAGTGGAAATCTCCGTAGGCTATAAGATTTTTAATTGGAATTGATTTGACGTAAAACGATTTTGCAAATCGTCACATACAGAACGATTTGCAAAATCGTTTTACGTTTCCATACTCCCCTTAATATCCTCCAAAATCCCCTCCGCCTGTTGCAGCGACTTCACATCATCCCGAATCAAAATAAAATAACTACTCGTCTTTTTAAAGGTCATTTTCCTATCCGCTTTTTTGGGTACATATTGCAAGATATGGTGAAACACCGCCGATTCGTAATACGGCAAGTTTCAGTAGTATGACCTTCCTTATCATAAAATATGATAACTGGACTTTGGACATTGGGTAACTGGGAAATTAGGTAATTAGGCTAACGAGGACATAATTCGCTGTTTATCAGTAAAATAAAAATTGCAATAAAAACAATTCAAGGTGAAATGTAAATCAGTATAAATTGTTGATAATGAGCGTTTTACCTAATTGCCCAGTTTCCTAATTACCTAATGTCCAAAGTCCAGATGATAAGGAAGGTCTATTATTTAATTTACTTTTTCCAAGATATACTGCACGTTTCGGGTAATTGATATTGAGAAAACAAGAATATTAAAAATAAATCCAAATATTCGAT
>CALCMV010000089.1 GCA_937967535.1 uncultured Saprospiraceae bacterium | reverse complement strand
TCTATTTAAAATCAATTATTTACAAAATAAAAATAAAAAATTTGTTTGTAAAATAATTTAAATTCAAACGTAAATCTATCTCGTCTGACATTTTGAAAATGTCCGACGAGTGGGCTTTCCACCAAATTCCTAGATGAGCCTATAAAATTAAATAAATGAAGGCAGAAATCATAAATCGAAAAGGTGCGAGAAAAGTACAAGACATCCCAAAAGAGGTATTGGATTTATTGAATATCGGTAAAATCGAAACTGTAAATCTGACAGAATGGTTGGCGGTCAATCATTCAAAATTAATACAGTATAATTTCGGGAAAATTGGTATATCTGAGAATATTACAAAGATTATTAGGGAAAAAGTAGCTACTCAAAAAAAGCCCTCCACCATGAATACCATCAAATTGATTGGTTCGATACTTTATAAAAACTATGCAAATACCAATGATTACGAATCCATTTTAAATCATCTGAGTACACACACTGCCGATTCTATTCGCTGTTACGCGCCTTATTTAATTTCACTGAATGAGCAATTGAGTATTCAAGAAAAATTTAATACTGCCAAGCACTTAGTAGCCGACAAACATTTTGGCGTAAGAGAAGTCGTTTGGATGGCACTTCGCCCCGAAATTGATAAAAACCTGAATGAAGCGATAGATTATTTGACTAATTGGACAGAAAGCGAGGACGAAAATATCAGAAGATTTACAAGCGAAGCGACAAGACCGCGAGGCGTTTGGTGTAAGCATATTGAGGCATTGAAAGAAAAACCGGAATTAGCTTTACCGATTTTAGAAAAGTTGAAATCTGACAGTGCTAAATACGTGCAAGACAGTGTAGGCAATTGGCTCAATGATGCCGGCAAATCTCAACCGGAATTTGTCGTCAAACTTTGTGAAAGATGGAAATCAGCATCCCCAACGAAAGAAACTCAAAAAATCATTAAAAGAGCAAGACGCACAATAGATAAATAATTAGACTTTCGATAGAGGAAATTGGGTTTTTTACACAGCATCTTCGTGGTTCAATAGCATTACATCTATTCATCTATTCATTTACTCATTTACTCATTTCCAATGACCATCACAGATACTTTCCAACACGAAACCGTCAAATCGTACAAATTCGGGTACAGTCCGGTCGGAAAACCCAAATTGTATGTGCATGTCTATTATGTTGATGGCTTGTTGATTGATACCGGACAAAGTCGCGCATCGCGGGAAGTATTGCGACGCATAGGTGAATGGGATGTGCGAAAAATATTCATCACGCATCATCACGAAGACCACAGCGGAAATCTAAATCTTCTACAAGCGCATTTCAACTGCCCTGCATACGCCTCCGAAACCTGTTGTGCATTGATGAAAAACCCACCCAAGATTAGCCTTGCCCAACATATTTTTTGGGGAAATCGCCCGCCGAATCACCAACTCATTCCACCCAAAGAAACAATTCATACAGATAAATATAATTTTCAAATCATTCCCATTCCCGGACATGCCTCTGATATGGTCGCACTCTACGAACCGCACAAAAAATGGCTCTTTTCTGCCGATTTGTACGTACATCATTACATCAATTATTTTTTGAAAAATGAAAGTGTGAAACAGCAAATTGAGTCTATAAAACGCATACTCAAATTGGATTTTGAAGTGCTTTTTTGCGCCCACAATCCGCAATTTACAGGGGGGAAATCATTATTGGAGAAGAAGTTGATATTCTTTGAAAATTTTTATGCACAAGTATCCGAATTGCAGGAGAAAGGCTATACCGCCAAGCAGATTTTCAAGCAATTAAATTTTTCAGAAAACCGATTTATACAATTCATTTCGCATGGCAATCTTTCCAAAATGAATATGGTGAAGTCGGTGATTGAGGATGTGGAAAACTCTCATTAGGCGAATATTGAAAGTAGTCGGATATTTTTTGAAGAAGCTATGACTACTTGTGATTCAAGTATTTTTGTATTAACTTGCAAGAAGAATTATATATTTCACTGCAATGGATGAATTGACAAAAACACATCGGGAAGGCATGGTATTTATGCAAGAGGCAATAGTCGCACAAGGTTATGGCGATGAAGAAACTGCCCATAAATTATTCGAGAAGGCTTTTGAACTTGAAAAACAGGCAGCACTCATGCTGATAACAGATTTTGAGAATGAGCCTACCCGAAGCGTTTTGTTTAAAAGTGCTGCATGCCTTGCTATGGATTGTAAAAAATATCGTGAAGCAGAAAAATTGGCAGCACAAGGCTTGGCAGGCGAACCTCCGCAAAGAATAATGAATGAGTTGAGAGAATTATGTCAAAAAATCAGCGTTCATTTATTCGCAGAAGTTGCCTAGTACCATCAAATCAAGATTCGAGTTTAAAACGAATCGGCAAATTAAATTGAACATTCACTGGCTCACCACGCTGTTTGCCGGGAATCCAACGAGGCATGGATTTGACGATTCGTATATATTCTTTTCCAATCGCCTCGCTCCCTCTTAATAACTTTATGTTTTCAATGTCTCCTTCTTTATTAACAATAAAACTAATAA
>CALCMV010000088.1 GCA_937967535.1 uncultured Saprospiraceae bacterium | reverse complement strand
CGGAAACACTGTACTGACGACTTTAGCCGTCAGATAAATTTTACTTTAATTTTTAAAATGCTAAAATTAAGTTATTTATAAATATGTTTTCATTTCACGCGACGGCTAAAGTCGTCGGTACGGTATTCGCGTTCAGCCTGTTTAGCTGTCAAGTAAATTATTATTTTAATTTGTAATGAATTTAAAAACAATAATTTATAAAGATATTTTCATTTTACTTGACAGCTAAAGCAGTCATTACAGGGTCTTAATTACTTTCAGTTCAATTTGAAATTAAAGATTTGTCCTGCACCCCAACAAGGTACGATTTATCCATTTAAGTCAGAAAAACAGAGGGTTAAATCCTTGTTAAAAACTTGGGTCAAAATACAACCAAATCTCTGTTTTCTCCGTAAAAACAAATAGAGCATTAGACAATATTAAAACAATAATTCATACTATGAATACTGATAATCAATTTTTTAAATCATTTAAAAAATAAGCACATGATGAGAAAATTTACTTTTGCTTTGGTATTCTTTAGTATGGCATTTGTGCTAGCAGCGCAATCGGAAGCGGACAAACGTATCGTCCAATCATTTTCTACTAAAGGCATCAATACGATTATCGTGAAAATTGACGGGAAAATTGAATTTAAAACATGGCAACATCCGAAAGTATGTGTACAGACGAGCCTCATACCCGTTGATGCCAAATACCGCGCCGTAGAAATCCTCGCAGAAACGGGCGACTACGATGTATTGACCGCCGATGGAAGCGACAAAATGCTACTCTACGATAATCCGAATGCCGAATATATTTACTTTAAAGGCGAGCGACAAACGATGGATATTAAATACACAATTCACGTACCGGAAGGTGTACGTGTGATTGATGTTTATCGGAATAATTTATTGGCTGTGAGCAGTCAATAGTTGGTAGTTCATAGTTCATAGTTGATAGTTCATAGTTCATAGTTCATGGTTGGTAGTTCATAAATAGTTGGATAGCATGGTTTGACCACAAAATAACTATGAACCATGAACTATGAACTATCAACTACTACATAAATCCTTGCTCTCTCATCCAATCATCATTATAGACTGAGCTTAGATATTTGCTGCCATGGTCGCAGCCAATAAGGACGACATTATCACTAGCTTGCCAGTCGTGCTTTTGTTTGAGTGCCTGCAAACCTGCACCGGATGAATAACCCAAAAACAAGCCTTCGTGTGCTGCACATTCGCGTAATGTGAGTGCAGAATCGCGGTCATTGACTTTGATAAAATAGTCGATGACATCGAAATCTACATTATCGGGAATGATGGTTTTGCCGACACCCTCCATTTTGTACGAACTGATTTCTTGTTCGTCAAAAATACCTGTTTCGTGGTATTTTTTCAATACCGAACCAAGCGCGTCCACACCAATAACTTCAACATTTGGGTTTTGCTCTTTCAAGAATCGCGCTGTGCCGCTAATCGTTCCGCCTGTACCGACTGCTGCTACGAGGTGGGTGATTTTGCCATCGGTTTGCCGCCAGATTTCCGGTCCTGTGGAATGGTAATGTGCATGGATATTGTCGGGATTAAAATTTTGATTGGTGTAATAGGCATTAGGGATTTCGTCGGCGAGGCGGAGGGCTTGTTGGTAGTAGGAGCGTGGGTCGTCGGGTTTCACTTTAGCCGGGCAGAGTACTATTTCTGCCCCCATCGCTTTGAGGGCATTTATTTTTTCTTGCGAGGCTTTGTCGGCTACGGTGAGTACGCAACGGTAGCCACGCATGGCGCATATCATCGCCAATGCAAAACCGGTATTGCCGGAAGTTGCTTCGACAACCGTACCGCCCGGACGCAATGCACCTATGCGCTCGGCTTTTTGTATGATATATGCAGCGATTCTATCCTTTGCAGAGAGTCCGGGATTTGTTCCTTCATTCTTGACGTAAATGTTGGTATTGAGTTGTTGGGAGAAGTGATTGAGTCGTATGAGTGGAGTATTTCCAATGGCTTTCAGTACATTACGGCAAATGCCAATAGAGGTACGTCGGTTGCTTACCGTCGTTTGTGTCACCATATATTTAGGTCTGTATTTTGTGTGAAATGAGTAAGGTAATCACTCTTAGTTCGTAAAGGCAAGAAAATGTAACCTGAAATGATGGATTTAGTACTTCAATTGTCAAGAATTGTTGAGTTGACGAGTTGTTGAGTTATTGAGTTGTTGAGTTATTGAGTTGTTATAACTATATTGTATTGGAAATTTTCGATTATACTGTGAACGAGGTAAATATAATCCATCACCCCAACAACACGACAACTCAACAACTCGTCAACTCAACAACACGACAACTCAACAACACAACAACTCGTCAACACGTCATTTCTTTAACACTAAAAATTTGGATAAAACATTAAAAAGAATTAACTTTGATAAAATAAATAACTTAAAAATTAAGCATTATGAGAAAAAGTCTATATTTCTTACCATTTGTATGTCTTTGTATTTTAATGATTTCTTGCGGGAAAGAAGAAGTTGATTTACCCATTATAGAGGTAGAAACTGCATTGGATTATGCAGCTAAATTTGTAACAGGTATAGAGGCAAACCAAGAGACAAACCACGTTGATACCTACATTAGTAGTTCTCAAGACGCTGATTTTGCAGAATTATTGGAAAATACCAACGATGCAATGGCATATACAGGTTTTGATTATTTCGGTGAATCAAAAGTGTATACCAAAGACGATGTTTTGTTCTATCCTGTTTTGCGAAGCAGTGAGCAAGAATCAAATTTTTTGAATATGTGTATTCCATTCTACCGATTATCACAAACGGATGCACCAACCCTTTTGATGGAAGGACCGGGCGTAGTAGCTGTCGGTGTTTTGTCAGATTGGTATAATGGTAACAACGGTGGTGGCAGAACAGGCGGTAATATCATTCCATTAGTAGCTGAAAATCCGGGTATGGGTTCTTTTGCTAGTGGATATTCTACTTCTTATTATACTGCCAATGGTAAAGTCATCATTGACTACGACCGCAGAGGATTCCAAAATGAAGGTACATTACGCATCATAGTAAAATCCAGCGATGCAGATGCTAATCTGGATAAAACATGGCTAATAAAATTTTAAGTTTGGAGGATTGAGAATTCAATCGAAGGGCTGCTCGTGAGAGTAGCCCTTTTTTTGTGCTGATGTGTTATTTTTTGAGCAGCAAAAAATAATCATTGCTTCGTCATTTACATAGCATAATGAATAATACCAGCATACAAAAACCAATGCTTACATTGGAAATTTCATTTCGTGAAAGGTAAAAAAACGGACAAAAAGCTACCTTTTTTGAGAAATTACCGTTGAATATTTTTATCTTGCGGTTTTTAAACTCAAACTTTGCTTATGTATATAAATAAATTAATAAGATTTACCAGTATCATTAGCCTTTGTGCTTTAATATTTTCCGCATGTCAGCAAGAGGGAATTGTTGATACAGTAACAGGTGGCGGTGACGACCCGCGCGGACAAATAATTTCTTCAGAACTAATCGGTTCTTTCAGCATAGAACAGATTGATTCAGTTATAGCCAACCTCAGTGGCGCACCAATCGAATTGACCTTCCTGACAAAAGAATATCCGGTGGATGTGTATAAGGTCATCTACGAAACAATTGACCCACAGGGGCAAATGACGATTGCCTCCGGCGCACTATCCATTCCGCGTGAAATTGATGAACCCAAAGCATGGGTTTCCTACCAACATGGTACAGTGATTAAAAAGGACGATGTACCTTCAAGAGGTTCGCAGGAGATGCTGATTGGTGTGGTCTATGCTTCGGCAAGTGGTGTAGTAGTATCGCAGCCGGACTACTTGGGCTTGGGCGATTCGCCGGGCTTGCACCCCTATGTACATGGCAAATCACAAGCTACTGCTGCAATTGATATGATACGTGCAGGACAATCAATTGCCATAGATGAAGGTATCACGCTCAACGACAAATTGATGCTATTCGGCTACTCGCAGGGCGGGCATGCTACAATGGCATTGCACAAAGAAATACAAGAAAATTATGCGAATGAATTTACTGTAACAGCTTCTTATCCGATGGCAGGTCCTTACGATTTGTCGGGCTATCAGGCAGAACCGTTTCAAAATTCATTGCCCTATGCCAGCAAATTTTATCTGCCTTATTTATTATTAGCCTACAATGAAGTATATGGATTGTATGACAGCCCTTCAGACTTTCTGAAACCTCCCTACGACCAAATACTTCCTCCGATGTTTGACGGACTGCATGGTAGCGGTGAGATTAATACCCAAATTCCTGACATTCCCAGCGAAATTGTCCGTGATGATTTGTTGGAAAATTACCGATTTAATTACAACCACCCCTTCCGTCAGGCACTTCGCGACAATGACTTGTGGGACTGGCTGCCCGAAGCCCCTGTACAACTATGCCATTGCACAGGAGATACGCAGGTATTTTATGAAAATGCACTTGTGGCGTATAATAGTTTCCTTGACAAAGGCAAAGACGATATAAAGCTCGTCACACCAAATGATGGAGACCACGGAGATTGTGTATTGCCTTGTTTTTTAGATGGAATTGGTTGGTTTTCAGAATTTTACGAATAAAACACCTTGTCTTTTTCCATAGAATAAAAAAAGCGGCTATCATGTTTGATAGCCGCTTTTTTTTATTTTAAAGTATGTTTAAAGGCTAGCCGTTTAAGTTTGCCTAAAGCGAATACTCGTCAGACGAATCCCTTTATTCAATGCGAATATTTTATGAGACAAATCACCACATTTCACAAAAACCTTCGTCAGACGAGTACTATCCCGCAAGCAAACTCTTACATTTTCACGAATTTTTTTGGAATCAACCGCCCTTCAATCAAGGTATTGACGAGATAAATACCCGGTGGCAGATGAGACACATCAAATCTGAATGTATCTTCTCCGGTCAATTGTTTTTGGTGCTGTTGCAAAATACGCCCTTGCATATCCGCAATCGTGATACCGGTCATATCTGTATACCCTTGTAGCGTGTATTGTACAGTCAATTCGCTGTGTACCGCAGTTGGGAAAATTTGTATATTATTTTGATAATCAACAAACTCTAGCGAAGAAACAATATCTTCTATATCAGCATCACAGTAGTCGTATAAGCAGTCTTCCAAATCTATATATTGCCCTGCTACCGGCACATAAGTTATCGGGTCTATAACCTCGCTGACATAAGTTGGCGGAAAAACATCTTGCGTATGAAATTGGATATTAAAACACTCATTGATATCAACAATATCCAAAGCTATTCTGCCAATGGATACCCAATCATCGGCGGTAACCAAATAGCCACTACCGTATAAAAGTTCGACATTGTAAGAAATGATAGTATCGCCACTCCCAAGAGTCGTATGTTCGCTGTATACACTAAAATGTTCGGATGTTTCAACAACTCCTGAAATATCCAATTCACTTTCGATAGAAACCGACCCGGGGCGCAAAGCCGCACGATTGAAAGACAGGCGATAATTTTGGTCTGCCAAGTAAAATTCTGAGCCTTCGACACTCGCTTTGATTTTTAAATCAAGGTGTATGTTTCCTAATTCGCAATCCACTTTTTGAAGAAAAGCCCCAAGCATAAATTTGCCGTTTTGAGCAGCAAGCATATTTAGCAGGAGAATGTTTATCAGAATGGTTAATATAAAGTTTCTCATTTTTTTGTTTTAAAATTTTTTTAAATTGAGTTAATATAATCTGACTATCAGAATTTGTTAAGCGTGGATTTTATCGGAACCTGATAGCTACAAATACATTAACTCTAAATCGAATGTTGATATTTTTTTTTGTGAATAATTTTTATTATTTTTTTTCTGATAATTAACTCAAGTTGCTGATAAAACGCGAACTTGAACAAATCCTCAAAAAGTATTATTAATATTTTTGTTAAATTAAAAATTACAAATCCAATACGAGTAATTGGTTTATTTTTATTTTTATAAAAATCTGAATTACAATTTATTATAAATTATAATAGTAAATAATTTTTAATTAAAAATGTCCAATATCTAATTTAACGAACATCTTGATTACAAGACGTAATATTATCAGAGTCAACTACTTATTAGACTGAAAATATTCTAAATTAGTTGTTTAGACAAGCAAAATTTTGTACAGTACACCTTCACTTATACAATATTGATACCTAAAATGGTTTTTTTTGGACAAAAAATGGATAAAAATTTTAAATTATATAAAAAAAGGCAGCTAAATCTCTGATTTAGGGAAGTCGCAACAAATAATCTACCCAAACTGCTCGTTCTTTTTCGCTCACTCTGCGTTACAAAAATGGTCATCCCGAATGCTTTCGGGACTCACATTTTTGTGCCTTGATTGAGCAAAAAATAACATCGCATTTTG
>CALCMV010000087.1 GCA_937967535.1 uncultured Saprospiraceae bacterium | reverse complement strand
GAGGGCATTTTTACGGATTTGAATTTCTTCGTCGGTGGCTTGTCGTTCAAGGTCTTCGGGCGGTCCTTTGTAAGTCCAAGGGTCCATGCCTTTCCAATGCTTGAATAATTCCTGCTGTACTTTTGCCAATTGCTGACGCGCTGCCTCCTCTGCGTGTGTTTGCATACGCGAGTCTATGGTGGTTTTTATGGTCAATCCGTCTTTGTAAATATCGTAATATGAGCCATCGGGTTTGGGGTATTGTTTGAGCAATTGCTTGAGGTCGCCACGTAAAAATTCACGGAAGTGCGGTGCTGCACCTTCATTGTGGTCAACACGTTTGAAACTACCCATATCCAAGGGTTTCGTGCGAATGGTATCATAGGCTTCTTCGGTCAATAAATCGTTCCTAACCATTTGTTTTAGAACGACTTCTCGGCGTAAAAGTGCTTTGTCGGGAAAGCGTTTGGGATTGTACAGAGCCGGGTTTTTCAACATACCGACGAGCATGGCAGATTCTTCGATATTGAGGTCTTTGGGTTCTTTTCCAAAGTAAATTTCAGAAGCAGATTTGATGCCGTAAGCGCCATATATGAAGTTGAATTGATTGAGGTACATCATCATGATTTCCTCTTTGGTATAGCTACGTTCGAGCTTGGCGGCGGTGAGCCATTCTTTGAGTTTGGTAGTACCGATACGCCAGATTTTTTTGAAGGGATTGCCCGTAAATTCAGGTCGTCCAACAAGTAATTTTGCCAATTGCTGCGTGAGGGTACTTCCTCCACCTGCACTGCGTTGTTGGAGCAATACATTTTTCACCGCTACGCGCCCCAAAGCTCTGCCGTCGATGCCTGAATGTTCGTAATAACGCTCATCCTCTGTCGCAATGAGAGCTTCTTCCAAGTGAGGCGGTAGGTCTTGATAATTGACATTGACGCGGTTTTCGGTAAAATACCGTCCTAACATCACCCCATCGGCGGTCAATACTTGCGAAGCGAGTTTGCTTTTCGGATTTTCCAATTCCTCAAAGGATGGCAAATCGCGCGAAAGCAATAGGAAGAGTAAGGTCGTCCCGATGATGCCTAAGCCAAAAAGTACCCACAATCGGCGGGTGGTTTTCCAATGCTTGGACTTTCGGGCTTTCCATACGGATTCTGTATTTGTGGGTTCGGTCTGCTGTTGTTCGTACATTCTTTGTTGTGATTCGTGAACGCCCGTACCGACGACTTTAGCCGTCGGAGTGGACTTGCAACTTCGCGACGGCTAAAGTCGTCGGTACAGAAACATGCAAAAATAACGATTTATTAGCTGTTTATCAAAATTTTAAATACAACTTAACGTGAGTAAGTTCAAGAATCAAACACAAGTCCAATTGCAGAACTATGCGCTATTTTGTTATTTTCTAAACAATTTATCTAAAAAATCATTTCCATACAAAAGAAAATAATTTGTGAATTTTATTTCAGTCAAAATTCAAAATTAATCCATTTAAAATTAATCATATGCGTTATCCGAATGAACAGGATAGTATTCTGGTGCGGATTGGTCGTCCGACGCAGCAGGCTTTGATTGTGCTTGGTTTGGGCTTGGTGATTATGTTGGTCGCGGGATTGGTCAACTTTTCGGATGGTGTGAATTTATCGCCCAATTTTTATTGGTTGACGGCTGCTTCTTGTGTCTTGTTGTACGCGATGTTTAATGCGATGATTAGCGTGTCGGCAGAAAATATTGATAAGTATTGGCAACGGGCAATTCCTATTTTTTTTGGCTTAATGTTGGTGCTGTCTTTATTGGCTACTTTGCTTTCAGGGATTCCACTAATAGAAGCGGGTTCGTATGCTTGGATTTATATTATTCTCACCTTCGGCTACTTTGCTTTCCTTTCAATGGCACGATTTATTAAGCGTATTTTGAGTATCGCTATGCGTGAGGAAGAACGCACTCGCGAAGAAGAGCGCAAACGAGGACGAATGTAATGCTACAATGCTTAAATGCTACAATGCGATAATGTTAATGAATGAATTTTGAATGAGAGAATGAATGAATCATTTGGCTAGCCATTTAACTTTGCCTAAAGCGAATACTCGTCAGACGAATCCCTTTATTCAATACGAATATTTTATGAGACAAATCACTACATTTAACAAAAACCTTCGTCAGACGAGTACTATCCCGCAAGCAAACTTAAACGGATAGCCAATCATTTCACAAAGTCATTCAAAATCAATTGATTTTTGATTGAGTGATTTTTGATTTTAGATTGGATTTCGCTGCGCGAAATATTTCATTTTACAATCAAAAATCACCCAATCAAAAATCAAAAATCATACAAGGTGCAATGCCGGCTTTGACCAATGATAATTCTCAAGATTGACTTTCCCTTCTTCTACCTTTACGCCTTCTTTTGCTAATTTTTCTATCTGATTATCAACATGTTCGATGATTTCGCCCTCTGTATTGACGATACGATGTACGGGGTGTGTATCGCTTAATTTGTCGATAAATTTCGGGATGACTCTAAGGTGTGCTTTATAGCCGCCCATGCCTTTAATCGCATCTTGATAGGTAGCAATTTTCCCTTCGGGAATATGCGCTACGAAATTCTTAAACAAATCAAAATTATTTTCTTCTATTTCGGGAAATGCCCCAACTTTAACCTCAATCGCATCTCCGATTTTCATCTCTCCGCCAGAAATAATGACACCGAGCATACCGCGTTTATTGTCCAATTGTTTCAAATCATCAACCAAATATTCTACCATACGACAGGGTTCGCATTGGTAGGTCAGGCGAATTTTGACATCGCCCATTGTGAGTTGCGTACCGGGCTGAAATTGCTCTAATGACAAGCCTTGCGTGACTACATTCTCCCGCAATTGTCCCGGCTTGATATTCAATGGTTCGGCATCTTCCATGCGTGTCACCAAGACTTGACGCGGGCTTGCGCCATGTGCATTTGCATCTCCTTCAATACCATGAGCAGTGCGGAATTGAAGACTTTCTCGCGCTTCCAGTGGTCGTTTTTTCTCCGTTTTGATAAATAAATTATTGACTCTCATTTTGTGTAGTGTTGTGGTGTAGAAGTATGGTGGTATTGTAGTTTAAAAAAACCACTCATTCACTCATTTCCATTTAAGCATTATCGCATTTCAGCATTGTAGCATTGTTTCAGGCTTTTGCGAGGGTGAAACCAAAAGTAGAACCCACATTGAGCGTGCTGCGTACCGTAACGGTTTGTTTATGCGCTTCAATGATGTGCTTTACAATAGCTAAACCGAGTCCCGAACCGCCTTGTTCTCGCGAGCGACTTTTGTCAACGCGATAAAAACGCTCGAAAAGGCGCGGCAGATGTTTTTCTTCGATGCCGTAGCCATCGTCCGAGATTTCTATGAGCAAGTGCTTGTCGTCCATTTCGTAAAAACCGATTTTTGTATTGCCGTCGGGCTTGCCGTATTTGACGGAGTTGGTCATCAGATTGACGAATACCTGACGGATGCGTTCGCGGTCTGCTTTCACCTGAAAAGGTTTATCACAACCGGGTTTGAAACTGAATTGGATGTTTCTTTCGAGTGCGGTGATACTCATTTCATCGAATATTTCGAGTGCCAATTCATGCACGTCAAATGGCTGAATATCAAGGTGTAAATCCTCTGATTCGAGTTGAGCAATCATATCGAGGTCTTGGGTAATCGTAGAGAGACGCTCTACGTTTTTGGCGGCGCGTTCGAGATAAGGGAGGTTGATGTTTTCGTCTTCCAATTTACTCTCAATGAGCGTTTCGATATAACCTTGTACATTGAAAATCGGGGTTTTGAGTTCGTGCGATACATTACCGAGAAAATCGCGGCGGTAGGCTTCGAGTTTTTTGAGGTTTTCGATTTCTTTGTCGCGTTCTTTTGCCCAATTGGTGACTTCCACTTCTACTTCGTCAATGAGGTGCCGCCCCATGTTCATTTTTTTAATTTTAGACCCTTTAGGAGCTTTCATATTGTGTATCGTCTTGTAAATCAGCTTTACACGACGATAAATGAAGCGTTCGAGTGCGACAATATTGATGCCGTAAGCGGCACCAAAAAGCAAGAGTGTCATTAGTATAATATGCCACCACTGCAACTGCCCATCCGAAATCATATAGAATAGCGACATGGCAATAAGCATAATCATCGCCAAAAAAGCCGCCATATAAATCCCTAACTGACGCGGTGTAGGATTTTTTTCGGCAAGAACGTTGAATCTTTTTTTACTCATGGTATTGAGTTGCGAGTTGCGAGTTTTGGATTGAATGGACTCGATACTCGATACTTTTAAGCTCTTGGTGCAGCTTTTTTGAGATAAATTTTACCGGGAGTACATGCTCCTGTGCTGGTGTAGCCCGACCACTTGCCTTCCAAGCGAAGCGTACCCGCTGAGAGGAGTTGTAGACGATAATCTTTCAAACACCAGAAAATATCGTCCACTCTTTTTTCCCTAAGTATTTTATCTTCTTCAATATCAATGTATTCGCCGTCGAATTTGCCTTTAAATTGCATAACGGCATAAATATCCAATTCATCCGATTTCACGTAGGCACTTCCTTTAACATTTCCATCTTTATCAGCATTAATGAAAATCTTAAAGACATATTCTCCCAAAATCCCACCTTTCTCTTGTGTGATGATGCCCTCCCATGTACCGGATACATCTTGGGCATGACTAAAGACCACGATATTCGCCAAAAAGCCAATAATAAGCAAAGGTTTTTTCATATGATTAGTGTTTTTTGTTCTTTGTCTTAACTAGTGCCGTAACCCGTTATTCGTTGACTCGTTATTCGTTTTTTAACTAATTAATAATCAATAACTTACTGTAATTTTTAATTGTCAATGAATTAAAAATTAAACTACTAGTGCAAAGAACACATCAAAAATATATTTAACCCGCAACTCGAATTATTTATAGCATGTTTAAAGGCTATCAGTTCATAGTTGTGAGTTCAAATAGAACATAGATTTAATAGATTATGTGAATCAATATGTTCGCCAAATTGGATATTAGATGTTTTTAATTAAAAATTATTTAAAATTATAATTTAAATTAGTCTGAAATATAGTTTTTTACAAAAAATAAAAATAAATAAATTACTCGCGTTTGATTTGTAATTTTTAATTTGGCGAACACATTAGTGAATAATACAGATTT
>CALCMV010000086.1 GCA_937967535.1 uncultured Saprospiraceae bacterium | reverse complement strand
ACACTTTTTTATGGAGCGTCTGCCGAAAGGTACTTACGTATTCGAGTACCCACTACGGGTGCAACATGCCGGCGATTTTTCTAATGGAATTACGACGATTCAGTGTATGTACGCGCCGGAGTTTACGAGTCATTCGGAGGGAATTAAAGTGCAAGTTCAAGAGGCAAGTTCAAGTTCAAAAAAATAAAATCTATCGTCTTGCTGAATTCATTTCAGCATCTCCCGACCGCAAGAGCGCGATTTCAAGCTGATGAATGTTTGAAATCGCGCTTTTTTATTAAACATATTCATTTTTCACTAACTTTGCACAAAAACAGAATAAGTCAAAAAAACTTATTTTAAAAGTTAATTTTTCCTTGACACTTAACTTAAAAATGAATAAATTTGGTCGAGAATCAGTAATTTATGAAAGATTTTAGCAAAGAAGCCGCCGCATATCTGGAAAAAGAAGTACCCGCCGATGTACAGCGATTTGCAGACATTAATGTAGATATTGCCATGCAAGTCGGTGAATATCTAAAAGAAAAAGGTTGGACACAAAAAGACCTTGCCGATGCACTTGGTAAAAGCGAAGCGGAAATCAGCAAATGGCTTTCAGGTATGCACAATCTTACTTTGAAAAGTATCGCTAAAATGGAGGTTGCGCTCGGTAAAGAAATTATACTGACGATACGCAAAGCGGAGGTTAAATTTCGGGAAGTGGAATTAGTCATAAATCCGTAAATGCAGTATGGAAAACGAAGAATTGATACAAAGCATACATGGATATTCAAATATATACTCAAAAATTAATGACTCACATTCGGGAACACCCAAAAGGTGCTGTCAGCGAATTTGAACGTGAAATCAGTCGGACTGATTTTATCAAAATTACTGCATTCGTACTAAAAAATCATGGCGGTACAGGAAGCCACAAGTTTTTACTGAAATACAATCAATTATTTCTTTCATTGAGTATGAATGAATTGCAGGAATGTGTCGCCTTAATCGAAGATGACGTGTATGGATTAGATGCTTTGGTAGCTTTTTATTTTTTCTTTACAAATATTCACCAAGCCGATTTTTTTGACACGATAAATATTCAAGAAAAAATTTATAAGAAATATATCGGGAATAATTACCACGATAATCCCTTCAATAAGAGACTTTTAGTGAATTTAAATTTAAAACCGGAAGACATCACTGCACTGCAAAATATGACGTTTCGGCAAGAGAAGCGAGTGGCTTGATGGTTAAGTATTGATTATGAACGCATTAGAAAAAGCTAAACTGGCACTACGCGAACATCTTCTTCAAAATAAGGAGCAAGTTGCCGCTGATTTGGTGGCGATGCGCGAAAAATCAACAGGCAATGACATCTTCAAATATGTCGATAATCTATCGGCAGCTCACGATTTGAATCATTTGACGGTGGAAAAAGAAGTTCCGGCGGATTACTCTTTTGCGGAAGTAGATTGTCAGGAAGTCGCGGAAGAATCGCCGTCTGATGTGGCTTGTGTGTCGGAGGACGAGGAGGTGTGATGCTATGGCAAAAAATACAAGCATTGTCACGGGGAAGTGAACAATGCTTGGGTGATATAGGTTTACTTTTTAACGAGTTCTTATCAATCAAAAAGCGTCTGTTGTCCTTCTGTTTTTAATCTCCACGAATCCTCACCAATTCGTTCCCCAATATCTTCCAAAACATCCAAAATATTCTGATTTTCGGGCGTAATGCCATTTTTCAATAAAGGCATGATATACAAAATAATTTCATCAAAACGTAGTGTTTTCCGTTCGCGTTTCATTCGTCGAAGATAACTCAACAGGTAATAACGGATTCGCAAATTAATATCAACATGTGTTCTGAATTTCGTATTTTTTCTAATTGTATATAATTCTGTACTTTCGCTGTAATCAAAATATTCAAGTAGAAGCGGTGTTAAGTCCGTATATTCTTTTTTGAGTAAATCTAAAAAACCAAGTTCTAAGCCCTTGATAATCAATTCATCATTGATTTGCTCCAAAGAAGCTCCGTCATTTTTCGCTATAATCCCTTCAACAGTTTGCAAGACAATTTCGGCAATATCCATTCCCAAGTTCGCCTTCAATATTGCTTTAGGGTTTTTGACTTTCTGAAAATTAATAATCAACTGACCGGAAAGTACCGTAAAAGGATTTTGGCGTTTTTTGAAACTTGTCTGACCGTTTTTCTGTGCGACTGCACCTGCATACTCGAACCCGCAGGCTTCGGCGGTCTCTATGATTAAATGCCAAAATTCAGGGTCTTTGTGAGCAAACACAAAAGACATCCAACGGTCGTATTTCAGCACCCGATACATCTCTTGAATACTCTTGGCTATCAATTCGTTATAATCAGTTTTACTTTTGTTGTATTCGCCGCCTTCTATCGCTTCTTGTTTGTAATCTTCTTCTGTCACTTCCAAATCTAACCACGCATTCCACATAGCTGATAAATCCAAATAAGGGATTTTCTTGCCGTAAGGTGGATCGGTATATATATAATCCACACTTTCATTGGCAATAAAACTTAAATCGGTAGCTGAACCCTTGACGATATTGAGGTTAGAGATAGTCTTCTCATTGATGTGATATTGCATTTCCTCTTTCGCCAACTTAATTTTTTTGTAACGAAGTTCGTAATACTTCATCAAATCAATATCTCTTGGATTGGGAGCTATTCTATATCTGTAATACCGAAATGCTGAAGCATCTCCTTGTCCATCCCTTGTAGCTACTTTGGAAGTATGATAGGTCAAATTCACCTTAGTCACCAACCCTGAAAGCATCAACAATAAGGACTGCTTGATATTATCGTCTTTTTCTTTGAGAATGAGCGATTTGAGTAAGCCAAGTTGTGCTTTTTGCTTATCGCTAAACAATTGGTCGGTAGTATCTACATCAGAACCTTTAGGTAGTGGGATGACTTTCGGACCAGGATATTTTTTGAGGGCTTTTTGAATATCTTCGTCGCTATTCGGCTCTTTTTTTAGATATGCTGTCTTGACTCTTCCAAATGCTTTAGCAAGTGCATCAATATTCACGGGAGCTACAAGTGACTGCACCAAAAATACCGCCATCGGGTTGAGGTCAATATTGATAGCCCGACGATTATTCATCATAGCCTCAATAGCTGTCACACCACTTCCTCCAAAGGGGTCAAGTACCAAATCGCCGGGCTGCGAAAAGTTTTTAATATATTCCGCTACAACATTCCACGCTTGTTTTGTAAAATAACCATGCACTCCAAAATGTCGTCGTTTGGCACGTTTTCTCACTTTAATTTCTTCCAACAAAGGTCTTGTATGGTAGTCAAAACCGCCTTTTGCTTTGGCGTAGGCTTCCGTGCGCTCATAGACTATATTCTTGCCAAACTGAAAGCTGTCTGGTGCAAGGTACATTCGGAGTTTTTCCCAATAATATTCAATTTCATCTACCGAAAAATACAAAATCGGTTGATTGGTTGCCTCGCGTCTGTATAGCGTAAATTCATTGCCATTACAAAGTGCAAAATATGTACTTCTAACTTCGTGGTGGGAGGCATAACTATAAACCTGTTCTACATTATCGCGATCGTTGATTTTCTTATCAGGAGATTTTGCGTCAAGAATCCATGCATAATTTTCTCCCACTTTCAGTGAGTAATCCGGTATAAGTTTAATCGGAAGTTTTTTGTTACTACCTACACGGAGATAAGGATGCTCCAATGTTTTACTCCTCACAACACTTTGCCCTCTGTACCCCAAAGCATCTAAAATCGGCAAGATAATTACCTCCCTGACACTATCCTCTTTAAAATCTGGATTGGAAAGAATGGATTTGAAATCAAGTTTACCGAATAATTCGTTTTTGCTAATTGTTTCTTTTGTCATTCTTTAGGTATTTAATAAGTGTCTAATCATTTGATAATAGCAAAGGTAGTAAAAAGGGGTGTAAAAAAGCAATTCCAGGATTTTGGGCTTGATGTCGGTAAAGTAGGGCTGTGCTATCATATTGAATTTTTGCAAAGGTAGGGAAAAGTGTGTACCTTGCCTATAAATTCGTAAATGCACACAGAATTGATACACAAAAAATCACAAAATTTATATAAATGGCAAAACGCTATCCACGTACATTATCATCAGGAGCTAACAACACCGTCATCGCCATCAACGAGACGGAAGTAGGTAAGTTATTTACGGGTGATACGCGGTCAGATATTGGTTCGGAAGCAGAGAAAATGAAATTTGCCAATACAGTTAATAGTTTGATTGTCAAATTTTTACGTTTGGATGTCAGCGAAGAAATAGATGCTGATATGCTTGTCATGGAACGCCTCTATCCACTGGATTTTCGCGCCTACGAGTACGAGCGACGCGAACTGTGGTTTGATGTATTTGAGGATGAAATCGCGCAACTTCATAAGGCAGGTTTTGTACACCGCGACCTCCGCCGACCATCCGATATGCCCGGTTTGCGATACGATAATATTTTCTTGACAGAGAAAGGTTTAAGACTAATTGATGTTGGCATTTCTGCGCTCAAATCACAGGTTGGCGAGCGACTTTTTAAACGATTCATCGAACAAGAACACAAGGAAATGGAGGAATTTCGTACCTTCTTTTTGAACCGGTAAATTGGGGACATTTGCTGCAAATTTCCGTAAATTCACCCCATGAAATCAACACAAGACAATCCATGGCAAACCCTTTCCTCCAAAGTCGAATACGACAATCCTTGGATAAAAGTCACTGAATACCAAGTCATTAATCCGTCGGGCGGACCGGGGATTTACGGCGTAGTCGGCTTCAAAAATCTGGCGGTGGGCATATTGCCATTGGATGAAGAGATGAATACGTGGTTGGTCGGGCAATACCGTTATACTTTGAAGGAATACAGTTGGGAAATCCCCGAAGGCGGCGCCCCTCCGGGCAGCACACCCCTCGAATCTGCCCAACGCGAACTCCTCGAAGAAACCGGCATCACCGCCCAAAAATGGACAAAAATCCTCGACATGAATACCTCCAATTCCGTCTGTGACGAGCGCGGCGTGGCATATATCGCCCAAGACCTCACCTTTGGCGAAGCTGACCCCGAAGACACCGAAGACCTCCAGCTAAGAAAGCTCCCATTCGCAAAAGTATTCGACATGGCGATGCGCGGTGAGATACAAGACGGCTTATCCTTAGTCACCATTTTCAAAGCAAAATTATTGCTCGGACTGTAGCGCGATACTTCCAGTTCGCGCACGTAGAACGGTGCTTCCAGCCCGTTCCGCATTAGTTTTGCTTTACATTCGCGAGGCACGGACTGGAAGTGCCGTGCTACGTTGTCGCTACATTTGACGCCGTTACTATTTTTTTGTAATTTTACCGAAATTAAAAAATATATCTGGTCGTGTGATATTTGATTTTGTGTAAGGAGTCTTGGGTTTCATATCATTTAAAATTCGCTCATTCGCTCATTCAAAATTCACTCATTCAAAATTAAATATGGTAAAAACAATGACTTCCGCCGAATACATGGCGATGGAAGATAAATACGGCGCACACAATTACCATCCGCTTGGCGTGGTCTTGGCGCGTGGAGAAGGTGTACACGTATGGGATGCCGAAGGAAAACAATATTACGATTTTTTGTCGGCGTATTCAGCGGTGAATCAGGGGCATTGCCACCCGCGTATCGTTGGTGCATTGAATGAGCAATCCAAAGTTTTGACGCTCACCTCCCGTGCTTTTTACAATAATATACTCGGTCCTTACGAAAAATTCATCACAGAATATTTCGGTTACGACAAAGTATTGCCTATGAATACAGGCGTAGAAGGCGGCGAAACTGCCGTCAAACTCTGCCGCAAATGGGGCTATGAAGTCAAGGGCATTCCGACGAATCAAGCGAAGATTATTTTCGTTACAGGCAATTTCTGGGGACGTACTTTAGCGGCGATTTCTTCCTCAGTTGACGCAAGTAGTACGAAGGGATTTGGTCCGTATATGCCGGGTTATGAGTTGATTCCGTATAATAATTTACCTGCATTAGAAGAGGCTTTGAAAGACCCGAATGTAGCGGGTTTTATGGTCGAACCGATTCAAGGTGAGGCAGGTGTGGTCGTGCCGGACGAAGGCTATTTGAAAGGTGCATACGACCTTTGCCAAAAAAATAATGTCCTCTTTATCGCTGACGAAGTGCAGACGGGTATTGCACGTACAGGCAAGTTGATTTGCTGCGAACATCATGGCTTCAAACCGGATATTTTGATACTCGGCAAGGCACTTTCAGGCGGCGTATTTCCGGTATCGGCGGTATTGGCGCGTGATGAAATTATGCTCTCCATCAAGCCCGGCGAACATGGTTCTACCTTCGGTGGCAATCCGTTGGGCTGTGCCGTAGCAATGGCAGCCCTCAAAGTCGTAGAAGATGAAAAATTATCGGAAAATGCACAAAAATTGGGCGTTATCTTCCGTGAACGCATGCAAAATTTGGTCAATAAAAGCGACCTCGTAACATTGGTACGCGGAATGGGTTTGCTCAATGCCATCGTGATTAATGACGACGAAGAAAGCGACACCGCTTGGAATATCTGCCTCAAACTACGCGATAATGGCTTACTCGCCAAGCCCACACATGGCAATATAATCCGCTTCGCGCCACCACTCGTAATGACGGAAGAGCAATTGCATGAGTGTTGTGATATTATTGAGAAAACGATTTTGGGGTTTGAGTGATTGGTTTATTGAGTTTATTAGTTTATTAAGTTCATGGAGTTGAATAAGTATAATTTCGCTACGCGAAATACATCTCCTAACCCAATAAACTAATAAACTCAATAAACTCAATAAACTCAATAAACTAATAAACTTGATTTACGAATTTCAAGGTTTCATTCCTGTAGTACATGAGTCGGCATTTGTGCATCCGCTTGCGGCGGTTACAGGTAATGTTATTATCGGAAAAGATGTCTATATCGGACCGGGTGCAGCGATACGCGGCGATTGGGGCGGTATC
>CALCMV010000085.1 GCA_937967535.1 uncultured Saprospiraceae bacterium | reverse complement strand
TTGTAAAAAGATTTTGGACAGCATGAACGCCAATTATTCTGTAAAAAGTGAATTAGACAAGGGGACTACTTTTTATTGTGATTTCCCTTGTAATATTTAATGGAAAGTCGCACAATTGACCATCTACGGGCAATCAGGGATTGCGTGTCTCACACTTGGCAAATTTTTTGATAAAAGTAAACTTGATACAACAAACTTTATAGTTGAAGGGTTAAAAGTGTGTATGTCCCAGACTCGCAACTTGTAACTTATTAAGTTTAAGTTTAAGTTTAAGTTTAAAAATTTAATTTGTATTTTATTATTTTTTAAACTTAAACTTTCCCGATAGCTATACGGGATAAACTTAAACTTAATCTTAAAAAGAATTCACATGACACAAATTTCAAAATGGTGCTGCCTATGCCTACTCGCAGTATTGGCAATGACAAGTACCGCCTTTGCTCAAGAAGATAAAACCGATGACGAACCCGTAGTTGTTTATGACCCGGATGATGTGGGCGGCGATAGAAGATTTAGTACCAGCAAACTCGTTATCGGTGGCTTTGGTACACTGAGAGGCGGCGGCGGAGTTATCAATGACCCTTTCTTCGGAACCGTTCAGGCAAATCAATTCGTTTATGGCGGTACACCCTTTGTGGGCTACCGTGTGGTAAGTGATAGATGGATTGTAGGAGTAGGTTTCAATTTTTTCCAACAAAGCACCGTACTCAACCCACCCACCGGCGAAACTCCCGTAATTATCAATAATGTATTCGGCGGGCGTTTGCTCTCTCGATTTTTGCTTTTCCATGTCGGCGACCCTGCGGGTATCTATGCCCAAGCCGAACTTGGCAGAAACAGAGGCAAAGACAAATACCGCTTAGATGGCGAAATTATATTTGAACAAGACCCCGTTACGCAATCTTCATTTCTACTTGGGCTTGGCTACACCAGCAATCACTATCAAGGCTTTGGCTACAATATTGAAGTATTTTATGACGTGGCAAATAGAGACCAATTTGTACCGTTTTTGTCACAGTTGGTACCACGTGCAGGCATTACTTGGGGCTTTTAAACTGCTCTAAGAATAGCTAGTATTCGACAAAAATAAGGTAAATAATTATATACGAGTTGCAAGGCGATTTTTTTTGTGAAAAGTGGATATTTGAGTATTCAAACAACCATTTTTCACAAAAACATTCACCTTACAACTTTTTTATTTTACTCGAACCACCCTAAGTTTAAGTTTAAGATTAAGTTTAAGTTTAAGATTAAGTTTAAGATTATCCCGTATAGCTATCAAGATGTCATTCAACGAATTATAAGAAACTATGCACTATGAACCATGAACTAAAAACTATGAACTAAAAAACTATGCACTATGAACTATGAACTATGAACTAAAAACTATGAACTAAAAACTATGAACTATCAACTCTTCAACCTAACGCCCCGTCACCCCAATACCAAACAAAGCAAAATCATACTTTACGGGGTCTTTGGGGTCATATTGCCTTAAATTTTCTGTCAATTCGATTACTGCTTTCCAATCGCGTTGTTTGCGGGTCAGTACGCCCAATTTGCGTCCGACACGCTCTACATGCACATCCAGTGGCATCAGCAATTGCGAGGGTTTTATTGCCTTCCACAAACCCAAATCCACGCCTTTATCATCATCCCGTACCATCCATCGTAGAAACATATTCAATCGTTTACAAGTTGATTTGCGGATGGGCGTAGCGATGTGTTTTCGGGTACGTTGTGGCGCAACATCCAGCGAGAAAAATAAATCATGAAAACCAATCAAAGCCTTTTCCACCGTTTCATCATTTTTATTGATAAACTGTGCAAATGCAGTTTCCAAGGTATTATTATTTTTATAAAAATATTGTAAAAATTCCAGAAAATACAGCGTGTCCGTTGCCTGAAATGTACGATGTTTAAAATCCAAAAATCGTCGTCGGTCTTTCTCCGAATGATTCACCATAAAATCGTGCGGTGCGCCATCCATCAACTCCACCAATTCATTTGCCTTATTAATAATCGTCTTTCGTTGCCCCCATGCCAATACTGCCGTCCAAAAGCCCATAATCTCCACATCTTGCAATTTCGTAAATCGGTGCGGAATCTGTATCGGGTCATCCTTTATGAATTGCGGACGATTGTACAAGTCAACTTTTTCATCTAAAAAATCTTTCATCGTGTTGTTGTTTCGTAGTGTCGTGGTATTGTAGTTCTTTTTTTGTGCGAATAATTTTATTTTTGCAAAAATACAATAACACACACAAATACCACTATCACACAAAAAACGACAACACTACGAAACCACAACACCACAGCACACATGAAAGCAGTCATACAAAGAGTCAGCGAAGCCTCCGTAACAGTCGAGGGCAAAATAACGGGCAAAATCGCTTGGGGTTTGCTCATTTTACTGGGAATAGAACCGGAAGACGGGCAGGAAGATATTGATTGGCTGTGCCGCAAAATCGTCAATATGCGGATATTCAACGACGAAAATGGCGTGATGAATCGCTCGGCATTAGACATCAACGGCGAGTATTTGGTGATTAGTCAATTTACGCTACATGCAAGCACCAAAAAGGGCAATCGCCCATCCTACACCCATGCAGCCAAGCCTGATATTGCCATCCCCCTCTACGAACAATTCGTAAAAACCCTCGCCAAACACGCCGAGAAAAACATAGAAACCGGCATATTTGGCGCAGATATGAAAGTCCGCCTACTCAATGACGGACCTGTAACGATATTATTGGATACTAAAAATAAAGAGTGAGAGAGAAGTGAGAGATGAGACAAGAGAGGTGAGACAGGAGAGGTGAGACAAGAGAGGTGAGAGGTGAGACAAGAGAGGTGAGAGGTGAGACAAGAGAGGTGAGACAAGAGATAGAAGTAATTTCTCTCGTCTCGCATCTCAAGTCTCTCGTCTTACCTCTCAAGTCTGTCGTCTCTCATCTCACCTCTCTCGTCTCACCTCTCAAGTCTCTCGTCTCTCATCTCACCTCTCACCTCTCTCGTCTCAAGTCTTTTATATGAAATTAAACTTAGACATCATCAGCAAAAGCAAACCCGAATGGATTCAGGCAGTCATGGCGGACTTTAATAGTTTTTTGCAAGACCACGCCGATTGTGAACGCAAGGCATCGTCTATGGCGATGAGTTTTGTGGCAAAATATCCTGACCGCACGGAGATTATCCCGGAATTGATAGATACGGCAGTGGAGGAATTGCAGCACTTCCAACAGGTCTACGCGCTGATGGAAGCACGCGGTATTCGCCTCGAACATTCTATCGGAAAGGATATGTATGTGGCTGACCTCATGGGCTTGTGCCGACATGGGCGCGACGACCGTTTTATGGACAGGCTGCTAATGGCTTCAGTCGTAGAAACGCGGGGCGCAGAACGCTTCAAACTCGTTGCCGAAGCCCAAACCGACCCCGAATATGCCCGTTTTTATAAGATGCTTTGGATTTCGGAAGCCAAGCATGGGCATATTTTTGTCAAAATGGCACTCAATTATTTTGATGAAAAAGCGGTGTACGACCGATTGCATTTTTTCGTAGAAAATGAAGCAAAAATATTGGATGGATTGGAAATTCGGGCGGCACTACACTAATAATATATTTGTAGGGACAAAGCATGCTTTGTCCCTACAAACATATTATTTTTTTTCTATTTTTCCTTGCTCATTAATTTTGTATTTTTCTTCATACATAAATTCCGAGTAATCTATTCGATTATTGCGGTAGCCATACTCGTCCGGGTTGTTTTTCCAGATATTCTGATACATACTTAGTGTGATATTCAAATTTCTGTCAATTTCTCCACAGAGATACTTGTCGGGATTAGAATTGTCTGCAAAAAGGAGTTTGTCTATGTTTTCACCTTTGTGTGTGTAGGTAGCAATTTCGTAATTTCGATAAGAGGGTTTTGAAGAATTGGCAGGGTAGGCGAGGTAAATCACTGCGACAAAATCTGCTGTTTTTTTCAGGCTTGTTACTGCAAAATAATGCTCTTCTTCGGATATATATTCTTCCCTTCCAATGATTGAAGGCAGTGGGTCGTACAAGCGTCTTTTTTTATTAAATCGCTTGCCCAAATCTTCCGGTTCTATTTCGACGGGGAAACTACGTCTTGGAAAAAGCCGGGCAAATAATTCGAATTGTGCTGCTTCTTTATCTTCATCTTGTCCAAAATTTTCTAAATATATTTTATTAAATTCGTATGTATAACGAATATTATCGAGGCGTGGGTCTTCGAGCAGACTGTCCTTTTGTGCATAGCCGTTTCGGGTTGCCATTCGTAGGTAATTGATGGCACGTCGCTTGCCGTCCAAGTCCGAATTGTCCATTGCATAAGCACAAGATAAATTATAAAATAAATATTTATTTGGCTTATTATCAATGTATTTTGCCATTTTATAAGCATTTATGGCTTCTTCGTATTGTGCTGATTCAAGGTAGGTATTTCCCAATTGAAAATATGCTTTTCTCGTTGGATAATGTAAAATAGAGCGTATCAAAGTATCTGTTCCTGCTTGCTGTTGACCTGTATTTATCAATGAAATGCTTTGTTCCAACTTCTCTTTGGCAAGTACTTTATGGGCATCACTCGCTATTTTGCAGGCTTTTTTTACGCGAAAATAATTATAAATATTTTGCTCTGATAACGGTAAATCGGTGATTGGAAGTGAAGACTGCTGAACAGACGTACCTTCCCCACAACTCATGCAGACTAAGCCAAAGAATAATATGAAAATCGGATAAGGTAGTGCCATTTGGATATAAACAATGTACTTAGATTAATTTCTTATTAGTTCTACTAAAATATCAAACATATCCTGCCGCCTGCAAATTAAACAACTCTGCATACTGCCCGTCTTCTGCAAGAAGTTCCTCATGCGAACCAAGTTCCTTCATTTGTCCGTTTTCCAAAAACAAAATACGGTCTGCCATACGCACCGTCGAAAAGCGATGTGAGATGAGTACCGCCGTCTTTCCGGCTATCAATTCTGCGAAGCGCACAAAGACCTCATGCTCTGCCCTTGCATCGAGCGCGGCAGTGGGTTCGTCGAGTATAAGTAGTTGAGCATCACGCATGTATGCGCGTGCGAGGGCGACTTTTTGCCATTGCCCGCCTGATAGTTCTACGCCGCCTGCGAATCGCTTGCCGAGCATCTGTTCGTATTGTTCGGGCAGTTCTTCTACGACAGTTGATGCGAGGCTTTTAGTTGCGGCATCTTCGATATAATTCATTTCCTCCACATGGTCAATCTGCCCGACGGCGATATTTTCCAATGCCTTCATCTGAAAGCGCACATAATCCTGAAAAATAATCCCTATCGTAGCCCGCAATTCTGCCAAATCATAATCGCGCAAATCCACGCCATCCATCAAAATGCGTCCTTCAGTCGGTTCGTAGAGGCGGGCGAGTAGCTTGACGAGGGTAGTTTTTCCTGCGCCGTTTTCGCCAACGAGTGCCATTTTTTCGCCGGATTTCAGGTGAAATGATACACCACGCAATGCCCATTTTTTACTTCCGGGATATTGAAAACCGACATTTTCAAAAGTAAATCCATGCTTGACCTGCGTGGGTACGGTGATAGGATTTTTCGGGGATTTGATGTCCGGTTCAATTTCAAAAAAATCAAATAAATCCTGCAAATACATCGCGCCGTCAGCGATTTGTGTAAAGCGTTTCATCATCGCTTGCAACATGCCCCTCATTCGACTAAATGAACCCGCCAAAAAGGTCAGCGTACCCACCGTAATTGCCCCACTGACCGTCTGAATCACAATAAAAACATAGGCA
Source organism: uncultured Saprospiraceae bacterium (assembly GCA_937967535.1). Classification (GTDB taxonomy): domain Bacteria; phylum Bacteroidota; class Bacteroidia; order Chitinophagales; family Saprospiraceae; genus JAHDEO01. Next base: position 8,152 of record CALCMV010000085.1, on the reverse strand, counting down.
CCATAATAGGCTATACTCCCGATAGCAGATAGCAAGCCACCCCACACTGAACGCTTGATAACCAGTCGTTTATTGGCATGATAATATTTATCTGCCACCTTTTCAAACCGCCCTGCGATAAAATCTGCAAGTCCGAATGTTTTGATTTCTTTTGCAGTGACATCGCTCGCGCCGATGTAGCGCAGGTAGTCGAGTTCGCGGCGTTGTGGTGTCCAATTTCGGGTAAGCGAATAGGTCTTATGATTAAAATGGCTTTCGCCCAAAAAGGAAGGAATCACCGCCACAATCAAGAGCAAAATCAGCCACGGATTGAAGGCAATCAAGCCGATAGAAAGAAATCCAATCGTGATTAAATCCTGAAATTGTGCCAGTACTTGCGACATCAAAATCGTGCGCCCAACGGTCTGTCGGCGTGCGCGTTCCAATTTATCATAAAAATCTGCATCCTCAAATTGGTACAAATCCATCGTAGCCGCATGTCGTATCAATTTTGCCGAAATATCATTGGAAAATAAATCGCCCAACAAGCTATCCAAGAGCGTAATCACACGATTGATGAGGTCCGACACGACCGCCAAGCCGAGTTCTATCCCCACCATAATCCACAAATACCGCATATCGCCGCCTTCACCATTTGGCATCAAAGCGATGACTTCATCAATGATTTCCTTGCCCACGTACAACATTGCCAAAGGAATCGCCGCCTTTACGATACGCAACAAAATATTGCCAATCGTCATCGCCGGATTGGTTGCGTACACCATTCGCAGGAAGCGCGGCAGATTGCGTAAAGCCCCGAATTGTTGCCGAAGGCTCGCTTTTTCTTTTTTTATCATTCGTCCGTTTCTTCTGCTCATAAGTTGAGTTGCGAGTTTGCAAGTTGCGGGCTAAGAGTTGCTTGTCTTTACCTTTTCCCGCTTGCGCCATGTCCGTTTTGCGAGTAGTGCGTAGCACAAACGAGACGCATTAGGCTATTATAGTATTAGACTTTGGACAGAGGAAATTGGGTAATTTGGAAATTCGATAAATCCCTCGTTTTTAGAACTTTACATAAAAGAATTAATAAACTATTTTATCTTAATAATAAAAACATTCAATTGATTATCAATGAGTTACAATTTTAAACCTAATTTCCCAGTTACCTAATTCCCATTTTGTCCAAAATCCAATATAGTAATAGGTTTTACATTTTATAACACCCAAATGTACGAAATTGATTACTTTTGTTGGAAAGTGTCATCGTGCAGTCGTGTTGTGCTATTTAAATTTTGCTCTACAAAAATAACTACAACACCACAAAACAAGGACACTATATATTAGGATACCACAACACTTCGACACCACAACACTAAACCATGCAGCGCGGACTTTTCTTAGCTTTTGAACCTGTCGTAAATGAAGCAGGAGACATTAATTCATATCGTATTCATTTGATAAACAGAACCTTATGGAAGGTTGTGTTTGACGGCTATTTGCATATTTTGGAAGATGAATTGCAACTCGGCGGTAGTGTAGAAAATGAAAATACGACCCAATTGGCGTATATGCCCAAGGCAAATTTGAATGATTATCCAACATTTGACCTGACCCTCTGGCGATGGACAACAGAAGGGCAAGACGGGCGCGTAGTAAAGCATCTGAAAATAAAACCCCGACAGTTTTTTAAAAAAGAAACCTACTCGCCTTACCTCAATGCAGATGTACATTTGTATCAATTGGCAGATGATTTTGCACCGCCCGTAGAACGCGAAGATACGCTGCGAAATTATACGAAAGATAACCTGCCCGAAAAAGAAAATAAAACGATTTACGATGAAATGTACGTCCGGGTACGCGATGTAAAAGCATGGGCAAATTTTGAAAAATCCATTGATTTGCACATCCATATGCTTACAAAGGATTTTGAAAAAATGGATGCCGCACAGTCGCTTTATTTCCAATTGGAAGCCTTTGAAAAGTATATCAATGATGCCATTTTGACAGGCGTACCCTATGTGTATGTCATTCACGGAAAAGGCAAAGGACGACTTCAGGAAGAAATTCACCGGAGACTAAAAGATAATCCACAGGTAATTCGTTTTGAGGATGGCTATCACGAAGGTTATGGCACAGGCGGCGCAACTAAAGTAATCTTTTGATAATGGTTAATGAGAAATGAGAGGTGAGAAATGAGAAATGAGAAATGAGAAATGAGAAATGAGAATTGAGAAATGAGAAATGAGAATTGAGAAATGAGAAATGAGAAATGAGAATTGAGAAATGAGAAATGAGAATTGAGAATTGAGAAATGAGAAATGAGAATTGAGACGTATTTTTTTATTTTGAGAAATACCAAATTAACGTGAATTAAGGCGTGTTTTTTTTATTTTGAGAAATACCAAATTAACGTGAATTAAGGCGTGTTTTTTTATTTTGAGAAATACTAAATTAACGTGAATTAAGAGGTGTTTTTTTTTATTTTAAGAAAAGCTAAATTAAGACATATTTTTACATACTCAATTAACCATTAATCATTAACCATTAACCATTAACCATTAACCATTAACCGTTAAAATGCTAATAGAGACAGAACGACTTCGTTTACAATCACTTACACCGCGATATACTGATGTGGTATTGGCGTATTATGAGCGCAATGTGGAGTTTTTTCGTCCGTGGTTGCCAACGTATGGGGCAGATTTTTTTTCGGAGAAATTTCATAAAATGTGGCTTATGCGTGATGAAGAGCAAATGAGGGCGGGTAGGCAGTTGAAGTTGTTTATTTTTGAACGGGAGGATAAAAAAATGACGCAAATTATCGGCGATATTTCTTTTTCAAATATTATTATGGGGGTGTTTCGTTCTTGTTTTGTGGGCTATAAAATGGACAGGCAGGAAAACGGTAAAGGCTATATGACGGAAGCCCTCGCTCATGCCACTCAATATATGTTTGAAGAACGCAAACTCCACCGCGTCGAAGCCAATATCATGCCTCGCAATCTGCCCTCTCAACGAGTCGTGGAAAAACTCGGCTTTGAACGCGAAGGACTTTCCAAATCCTACCTCAAAATCAACGGCAAATGGGAAGACCACCTGCGCTACGCTCTTATCAATGATGCAATGATGTAATGCTACAATGCTGTAATGCTACAATGGTTTGAATGAATGAATTTTGAATTTTGAATGAATGAATAATGCTACAATGTATTCATTACTGCATTTTTAAATTCATTCATTAAAGACATTGTAGCATTATCGCATTTCAGCATTGTAGCATTGATATTCACTCATTCACTCATTAATTATGACTGCTTTTCGACCTACATTATTATTGCTTGCCTTTTTGGGATTGATTGGGGCGTATCTGTATTTTTTTACGGAGGCGGATGTATTTTGGGGTGGTTTTGCGGCGATGATGGTTTTTTACGGACTCATTTTTTATTTTGGTAATTATGCAGCGAATCTGCGGAAATCAGAGAACGCGACGGATGTGATACTGGCGGGGCGTGGTATTCCGCTTTGGATAGCGGTGTTTACGATGAGTGCGACTTGGGTAGGCGGCGGTTATATCAATGGTACGGCGGAGTTTACGGCTACCGAAGGTTATGGATTGATGTGGGTGCAGGCACCGTGGGGTTATGCGATGAGTTTGATTATCGGTGGTTTATTTTTTGCGCGGACGATGCGGCGATATGAGTTCAAAACAATGCTCGACCCACTGGCGCAACGCTTTGGGAAACGCATGGCTGCTGTACTTTTCTTACCTGCCCTTTCGGGCGAAATTTTCTGGACTTCGGCGATATTGACGGCACTCGGTACGACTTTCGGTACGGTACTCGGCTTGGATTTTAATACGTCGATTGCGCTATCGGCGGTGATTGCGATTGCTTATACGGCACTTGGCGGCTTGTGGGCGGTGGCTTTGACGGATATTATTCAGATGACTTTGTTGTTTGTGGGTTTGATTTTGGTGATTCCCTATGCGCTCGAATTGACGGGTGGATGGGATGCAACTTGGGCGGCTTATGTAGAGAAAAAAGGAGCTTTGGCGAGTTTTCTGCCTTCGCGGGAGGCTTTGGGGAGTTATTATTGGAATTGGTGGGATTTTGCTTTGTTGTTGATGTTTGGGGGGATTCCGTGGCAGGTGTATTTTCAGCGGGTGTTGAGTTCTAAAAATGAAAAAACGGCGGTGCGCCTATCTATTTTTGCGGGTTTTGTGTGTTTGTTGGCGGCGATTCCGGCGGTGGTGATTGGGATTATTGGCGATGTTGCCCCCTGGGATGCTACGCAGCAGGCGGCTCTCAGCGAAAACCCTGCGCTCACGCTGCCGTATGTGGTGCGTTACCTGACACCGGGTGTGGTGGCTACGATTGGCTTGGGCGCGATAGCGGCGGCGGTGATGTCGTCGGTAGATTCTTCGATTTTGTCGGCGAGTTCGATGGCGAGTTGGAATGTGTATCGTCCGTTGGTGAAGCCGGATATTAGCCCGGAAAACCTGTCGAAAGTCATTAAGCGTTGTATTTGGATTATCGGGATAGCGGCTACTTTGCTGGCACTTCAAGTCAAAAGCGTATATGCACTTTGGTTCTTGTGTAGTGATTTTGTGTATTGTTTGCTGTTTCCGCAATTGGTGACGGCATTATTCGATAAGAAAGCAAATATGTATGGCTCGTTGGCGGGTTTTGTCGTAGCATTTATTTTGCGATTCGGTGGAGGAGATGCGACGTTGGGGATTCCGGTTATGTTGCCGTATCCGATGATTGAGGATGGGGTGGTGCTGTTTCCGTTCCGTACTTTGGCGATGGTGAGTGGTTTGGTGACGATAGTTGTGGTGTCGAGATTGACGCAGCGTATTTGTCCGGCTACAATTTTAAAGAAAGAATAAATTTTTGATTTTCTTTGACGATTTTTGAAAATACCAAATTAACCTGATAGAAGGCGGATTTTGCGAATTTAAATGGGATAATACATATTTTTATTTATTTAAATATTTAAATATAATTATAAATTATTTTCCGTTTTATATTAATCAAAAACTAATTATAAATTATTTTCATTTAAATTAAAAAGTATTAAAATTAGCATAAAAAAAATCTGTGTTATCTCATTTAAATTCGCTAAATCCGCGTTCCATTTGTTTTGCAAAAATTATCGAATCAAAAATTAAGTTAACTTTTCGCATGAATTTTGTGTTAATACACGTAACATGAAACAAAGATTAAAATTGGGCAAGATTAGCGGGATACCTTTGTATATGCACTGGACTTTTCCTTTGCTGATTTTGTATTTTGTATATGACGGATTGAGTCGTGGGATGGATGCTGTTGGCTTGATGTGGTTGGTGGGTTTTATCTTGACGATATTCGTGTGCGTGATATTGCACGAATTGGGACATTCGCTGTCGGCACGTTGGTATGGGATTGATACTGAGGATATTACGCTACTACCGATTGGCGGAGTGGCTCGCTTGCGCTCAATGCCGCGCAAGCCCTGGCGAGAGATTGTGGTGGCATTGATGGGACCGGCAGTAAATGTGGTCATTGCGGCGGGCTTATTCGGGTATTTTTGGTTGAGTTCAAAGAGTTTGTTTCAGGGGGTTCCCGAAGAAGGGGATGAGTTGATTATTAATGCGACAAATTTTCTTCCCTTACTGTTTTTTACCAATACTTTTTTGGTGATTTTTAATATGATTCCTGCTTTTCCGATGGATGGCGGACGTGTATTGCGTGGTTTGCTGGCGATACGATTTAGTCGGGTACGGGCTACGCAAATTGCGTCTATATTGGGTCGAATTTGTGCGGTAGGTTTTGCTGTGTGGAGTTTTGTGAGTGGGAGTCCGGTCTTGATGCTGATTGCATTTTTTGTATATTTTACGGCTACGCAAGAGTATCAAAGCGTACAAACGGAAGAAGCCCTTCGGGAAAAAAATGTGCGCGATGCCATGCGAACGCAATTCACTTTGATACCTGCCGAAACGAATCTGGATAATGTCGTGCCTTACATCACCACTACTGCCGAGCAAGGATTTTTGGTGGTAGAAAATACGGAATATGGTACAGATTTGAAAGGCGGTATCACTCGTCCGACAATCATTAGAGCGATTAAGCAACATAAAGGTCAGGAAAGTTTTTTCCAAAAATACATTTCGCGCCGCCCGAAGAAAAAAGGCTTTTTTATGCACGAATTAATGAGTGATAAAGTGCGTTATTTGACACCCGACATGCCACTTCCGATGGTGTATCAGGAGATGATTCAAATGCAAATTCCGGTAATGCCTGTTCGTGAAAATAATGAATTGGTCGGGGTATTGGACTATTATCAGGTGCGGGAGTTTGTGAAGTTAAATTCTTAATTAGTTCATAGTTGATAGTTGATAGTTTTTAATTGAGTATTTCGTTTATTTTCTGCTTGAATGTTGCCCGTTCAAAGGTATATGTTTTTGAAATTTTACCTGCTGTTTCCAACAATTTTTTTGCTGTTTCAAAATACTTTTTGGCATCCTGCGGATTGCTATTTGCTTGTTTAATCTCGCCTAATTCATACAGATATTTTGCAAGTTCATCTAAATGATTATCAGTGAGTTGTTTTTCCTCTGTATAATTTTCTAATTCTTTTTCGGTAAAATTAATGAGTTCGGAAATGTCAATATCCAATTCGGATTTGAGTTGCTGATTGGTCGTTTGGATGGCGAGGGTGATGTCACCTTTTGCTTTGAGGTCAAGGAAAGCAGCAAGTATTTTCCCCAATACTCTTCCGACTTGTTCGATTTGTTCGAGTAGAATGTCTCTTTGTTCCATGTTTATTTGTTCTGTTTGAAAACGTGGATAATGAAACGTTTATCGACAAGTATTTGTCCACTCCGGCAAGTGGTTTTAATCAAATTGAAAACCCATTTTCTGCAAAATCGCCTGAATCAATTCTTGTATTTCCTTTCTCTTTCCAAGGGGGAGTTCGCTATTAGATTGAGCGATGAATCTTTGTATGATATTTTCCTGAACGGCTTGGCGTTTGAGTGCTGCATCTTCAAGGTTCAATGAGATTTTTCGGGCTTCGCAAAATAACCACAATTCGAGTGCATGTACAGCAACGTGCTGCTCACTCTCCAAAAGCAGGTCTAGGATATACAATACAGTATCAGTGCAATGTTCTTCGGAACGTTGCAATTTACTCAATGTAAAATTGTACACTTGTGTGAAGTTATCGGTCATCTTGCGAGCTGCGGTTACGGTGTTAGTCATTTTTATTGTCTTTGATTAGTGTTAAAAAAATACTGATGCAATATTAGGGAGATTTTAGGTAAATCAGGCAATTTTCAATAAAAAAACGCCCTCACTATGGGTGAGGACGTTTTTTAAATTTTATTCTTTTCCAAAAAAGCGTATCAATTACCACCACAATCCTCAATTTTTCCTGCAAAATCTGCCTGTAGCTCTACACTGAATCCTTCGTCAAGCATAATAAAATCGCCTGCTTTAAATTCGATATTAGCTCCGGGAGCTACTTCTCCCGTCGAGATAATTGTCTCGTCTGCATGATAAGTACCATCTGCTATCGGAACATCAGGAATTGACAAATTGGCAGGACAACAGGAAGATGTTGGGGTGAAAATATAAAACAGATTCGGCTCGGAAACTATATATAGTGTACCGTTATTGTCCATCGTGACACCTTCCGGTTGGTTGATATAAGGAAAGGAAAGTCGGCTGATTTCATTACAGTTGGCATCCACTTCTACCAAAGCTCTGCTCTCATGGCTTAGTAGTAATGTATGTGTACCCGTAGTCGGGTCGCTAGCACCCGACAAGCCCAAATGGTGCATGCCCGACAAATCAGAAAAACCGAAAGGATTTTGGGGCATATCACATACAATGTCAGTATTTGCAGTAGAAAGTGTAGCCGGAAAAGAGTTTGGCATAGTGAAAGAATAATAGCCTTTGGGTGACTTTTCTTTTACCGTATAAATTTTATTGACCAAAGGATAATACGTGATGCCTTCGAGTCCGACATTCGCTCCCCACGGTCCGAGTGGGTCGGGCATTTCTACATCATCGGCATTACTATACTTTACCTTGTTGGTGTTTGATAAAATATCAAAAAACGTAACTTTTCCTCTTCGTTCTTCTGCTACCGCATAGCGTGTCCCCGAAATATGGACGATGCCCTCCGTATCCTC
>CALCMV010000084.1 GCA_937967535.1 uncultured Saprospiraceae bacterium | reverse complement strand
CTTTATATTTTATAATTTCATTACTCTTACTGGACTTTGGACATTTTGGAAATTCGGTAACTGGGAAATTCGATTTTAAATCGTAAGTAATTGATTATCAGTTATTTTATTTTTATTAGGGTAAAAAATATTCAATTAATTAAATTTTATAATTATTTGATAAAAAACAATTTACCTAATACCAAATTTCCTAATTCCCCAATGTCCAAAGTCCAGAATCCAAGCACCAAGCATTAAATTCCAAATTCCAATTCGATTATAATTTCTTATTGTTTTTTGGAATTTGGAATTTGTTTTTTGGTGCTTGAAATTTATCAGAAAGCCGGATGCACGGGTTTATTCTCCAAAACCCCTTCAATCTTCTCCATCACTTCATCTGTCAAAAGCGGTAGCACATCCAAGGAAGTCAAGGTCTCTTCCAAGTGATGCGATTTTGATGCACCGAGAATGACGGTACTCACATTCGGATTTTTCGCACACCAAGCGACTGCCATCTTCGGCATGGTCGTACCGATTTCATTGGCAATTTTCGTGAGTTCGCGGGCTTTCACGATACGGTCTTCGGTCAGTGAGCGTTCTTTGAGCCACTCCATGCCTTCATTCGTCAGGCGTGTACCTTCCGGGAATTTATCATTGTACTTGCCCGATAAAACACCCGATGCCAAAGGCGACCAAATCGTCGTACCCAAGCCCACCGTTTTGTAAATCTGTGCATATTCAACCTCAAATTTATCACGATGAAACATGTTGTATTGCGGCTGTTCCATCGTTGGTCCGATGAGTCCGTATTTTTCGGCTGCCATGTGTGCTTCCATGACTTCCTGTGCGCTCCATTCCGAAGTTCCCCAATACAATATTTTGCCTTGCTCAATCAAAGTATTCATTGCCCGGACGCTTTCCAAAATCGGTGTATTTTTATCAGGTCGGTGGCAAAAATACAAATCCAAATAATCCACCTGCAATCGCTTCAATGCCGCATGACAGGCTTCTGTGATGTGCTTGCGACTCAAGCCGCTTTGGTTGGGCAATTTACCGCCCCAAAATACCTTGCTCGACACCACAAAAGTATCGCGCGACCAGCCTGTTTTTTTCAAGATATTGCCCATGACAATTTCCGATTTTCCGTGTGCATACACCTCTGCATTGTCAAAGAAATTGACGCCGTTGTCGTATGCCATTATCATGAGTTTTTCGGCTACATCATCGCCGATTTGTGCGCCAAAAGTCAGCCACGAACCAAATGATAACGTACTGACCTGTAAACCTGATTTTCCTAATCTTCTGTATTCCATGTTATAATATTATGGTGTTGGGGTGTCTTTGTGTTGTAGTAATTTTTGTGGGCTAATGTAAGGATTATCAGGCAAAAATTTAAAGGAACTCCTATATAAATAACCAGACTTTTGGACATTGGCTATCAGTTCATAATTAAAGAAAAAGCAGATAATTGTGATGCCGTCCATGAATTTGTCAGTAAACCATTAACAGAAGAATATCTGCGACATATTTGTAAATCGAGAATCTCAATGATGTGAAGATTTGTCAAAAAGAGCAAAATTAAATGACATTTCTCATCGAAAAAACTCCCTTACGTCGAAACAAAACCCCACTCTATCGAATTATCATTAGAAAGTTGTAACTTGCTGCTAAATTAATGGGTTAGGTATCTACATACTTAACTCTTGCGCGTTTTGAGTAAAAGATGAGTAAATGAGTAAATATTTTTACGCTTGAGTTTATTAGACTTTATTTAGAAAAAAATTGTATGCCCTCGCGCACGTGCGTCTAAAAAAATTTCCTGAATAAAGTCTATTGATTCATTAAAATATTATTTCATTTCAAATTTACTCATTTATTCATGTACTCATTTATTCATTATGGTAGCGGCTTCGCCACCCAAATTAATCATTAACCATTAATCGTTAACCATTAACCATTAACTAAATGTTCGGAAAAATCAAACAATTTCTTGGTATAGAGGGGGTCAAAATGCAGGTCATTATTCCCGAAGAAATCAGTAGTCGTACAGGAGTTGTGGAGGGAGAAATCGAATTTTCGACGATGAACACCCAACGCATTGCCACCATTACCGTCAAACTCATCGAAAGCTATACGCAAGGTCGCCGCAAGGATAAACGCACGCAAGAATTTGTGCTGGGCGAAACGCTCATTGATGATGCCTTTATGATATATCCCGAAGAAAATGTCATTGTAGAATTTGAATTGCCTTACAAAAAAATACAATCGAATATGGATGCAATGGTTGAGCGTGGAGGCATCACAGGCGGCTTGGCAAAACTCGCAAAAACCGCACGCGGCGCAAAATCCGAATACCGTATCGAAGCCGAAGCCAAAGTAGCCGGCACTGCCCTTAGCCCATTCGCCAAAGCAACTGTTAAGTTTATTTGAGTGCCAAGTATCGACCAATGAATGTCGGGTATTGAGTTGATTCCATTTACAAATCGCTCGTTACTCTACACGCGCTAATCGCTACTCGAAAACTCGCTACTCTCATACTATGAAACCCATTATGTTTATTTTAAAATATTTGGGAATTGCTCTTTTGTTATTCCTGCTCTATGTTGTCATTGCCTTGATACATGGTACGCTGACCGATTTTAAGCCTGATGAAGTTACTAAATTAGAATTGGATAATCCATCCGGTGAGAAAGTGATTACAGATTCCGTATTGACTTTTGCCAATTGGAATGTCGGGTATAGCGGTTTGGGTGCCGAATCCAATTTCTTTTATGATTCGGGCGGATTTTTAACTTCTAAAGGGAAAATGATTCGCGCACCGCGCAAAAATGTCGAAAAAAACCTCGCGGGCGCATTGGATTTTATTCAAAAAAATAAAGCGGACTTTTATCTCTTTCAAGAAGTAGATAAAAAATCAAAACGCAGCTACCGCATCAATACCCACGCCAAATATGCAGCGCAATTGCCCAATTACACTTCTACTTTTGCAGTGAATTACAAATCGGCAAGAGTGCCATTGCCTGTCCTCGAATTTTGGCGCGTCATGGGGCGCATGGAAAGCGGACTTGGCACCTACTCCCGCTATCAAGCTACCGAAGCGACCCGCTACCAATTTCCGGGCAATTATCCTTGGCCTGACCGTATTTTTCACCTTGACAGATGCTTTGCGGCACATCGTTACCCGACTGCTTCCGGGCAAGAATTGATTGTCATCAATACCCACAATTCCGCCTATGACGATGGCACGATAAAGGCACAGCAAATGGAATATCTCAAAAAATACCTTGAAACGGAATACAATAAAAACAACTACCTCATAGTCGGTGGTGATTGGAATCAATGCCCGCCCGGTGTTCGGTTCGATATGTTCAAATCGGTAGAGTCGGGAGAAGATTATTCGCAAATTAATATCGAAGAAGACTACCTGCCGCGTGGCTGGAAATGGGCATATGATACTAAAATTCCTACGAATAGAAAATTGACAGATACCTACAAAAAAGGCGAAACGTTTACTACGTTAATTGATTTTTATTTGGTATCGCCTAATGTAGAAATTATTGAAGTACAAGGAGTTGACCAAGATTTTCAGTTTTCTGACCATCAGCCTGTAATGATGAAAGTCAGGTTGAGGTAAGAAAATACAGACAGGAATATCTCCATTATCTTAGTACATTGTTAAATTAATTTTATGGACTAACACTAATGTGTTCGCCAAATTGGGTATTCAGTATTTTTTGATTATTAATTAAATATAATTATAATTTGTATTAATTTAAAATTTAATTATTTACAAAAATAAAAATAAATAAATTACTCGCGTTCGATTTGTAATTTTTAATTT
>CALCMV010000083.1 GCA_937967535.1 uncultured Saprospiraceae bacterium | reverse complement strand
AAATTAAAAATTACAAATCGAACGCGAGTAATTTATTTATTTTTATTTTTGTAAATAATTAAATTTTAAATTAATACAAATTATAATTATATTTAATTAATAATCAAAAAATACTGAATACCCAATTTGGCGAACACATTATAAGTAAATACACCACTTTTTTAACTGATGCTCTAATAAGATATATTTTATTGATTATTAATAATTTACAAAAATATAAAATTAGTATGTTTATTTTAAATGTTTTATTAACTTAATTTTATCCTCAATAATTAGACTATTATTTTTTCAAAGTAAATTAAATTATATATTAGACTTTGGACAAAATCACTTACCTCTCAAAAACTTTGAGTGATTAAAAATTTATTTAATATGTTAAGAATAGCCGTATATTTTTAGCTATTCAGTTGATTTAAGTTTGTTTTTTGACAACCGGATACCTGATAATCAGCTTTTTTGAAAAACCTAAATCTTCATGCTCAAACAAGTCTTTGAGTTGAGCCAAAGCGCGTTCACTCGCTGTTTCATCAGTTAGTACACGTTGAGTACTCAAAGGTAAACTCCATTTGCCCTCCGCACTCAGATTGATGTGCGATACATCATAACCGATATTCAGAGGACGATTGCCTTTGATGACATTGTTGGAAGCATGGATGTACGTCCGTGCGGCTAAAGTCGGCGAATGTGGCTTGGGAAGAGGGGGCGTATCGGTTTGAAGACGAACCCGCTCCACAGGAACTGACGCCGATTCGTAGTACGACCAACTCTGTGATTGAATCAGCGATAGCACTTGTGCCCTTTCTTCTACGTTTCGCGCCAAATTTGACAGTACTTTAGTAATGCTGCCATATTCGTGATGAAACAAAGGCGATTCGCTCAATTCAGTTGGGCTACGAGCATCTTGATAAGAAGCTAATGCCATTAGTAGATTGCAGGTGCCACTTCGACGACGTATCTTTGATCTCAAAATTTCAAGGCAGAAAGCATGACTTTTTTGTTTAGTATTTTGCATAAATGCAAAATTGTCAATTTCTGCCTTTTTTTTAAAACTGGACAGCTTTCTGTCCAAAGTCTAAAAATTTAAAAAATTAAAAAATGGCTTTACCCGCGTTTGTGTTTTCTTATAATTTAAAATAATTTGCGTAATTTCGCTTGATTATTTAATTAGACTTCTGACAGAGGAAATTGGAGAATTTGGAAATTCGGTAATCCCTACAACTATTAGCACGTTTTTAGATTTTTACATAAAAAAATTAATCAAATATTTTATGTTAATAATAAAAACTATTCAATTCATTATCAATGAATTACAATTTTAAACCGAATTTCTCAGTTCCCTAATTTCCAAGATGTCCAAAGTTCATTATATAAGCCTATTTTCTTATTATCAAACAAAATATGAAATCAATACAGACTCTCCTTGTTGTGCTGTCATTCCTTATCACATCAAACATCCAAGCACAAACTACTAACTGCCAATCTGAACGTTACAAAGAACAAGTGTTCAGTAATATTCGTGTGACCACAGATATTACTTATGGTTCTGCACAAAATGTACTGGGTTTTAACCAAAGTCTCGAACTGGATTTTTATGAGCCTGCAATCACCGACGAATACCTGACCAAACGCCCTTTGGTGGTCATGTTTTTTGGTGGGGCATACACTTTGGGCAGCAAACAAGATGCGGATATTACGGCTTGGTGCGATAGTCTGGCGCGTTATGGCTATGCTTGTGCTGCCGTTGAGTACCGATTGGATAATGCGCCTAATCTTGCCCTGCCGGGCAGACCCGTCCGTGCTGCCTATCGTGCCATTCAGGATGGGCGTGCAGCGATTCGCTTTCTCTTGGAAGACCCTAATGGTTTTGGTTTTAATATTGACCCCGACCACATCTATACAGGCGGCGAAAGTGCAGGGGCGATTACAGCTATTCACATTGCTTATATGGAAGAATCGGAGCGACCTCCCGATACTTTTTCCGGCTTCCTTTTATCAGACCAGGGTTGTATTGACTGCTCCGGCAATAGCTATGTACAACCCTTTAGCATAGCCGGTGTCATTGACCTTTGGGGTGCGGTGCTGGATTTGAGTTATATAGATGCCGCAGAGAATATCCCTATGGTCATTATTCATGGTACCGATGATTTTATTGTGCCTTATACCTCCGGAACACCTTTCAACCTGCCTTTATTCCCAACTATGTTTGGAGCCGTACCGATGGATGCCGATATGACGGCGAAGGGCATTTGTCATCAATTTTTCCCCTATCCGGGCGAAGGACATGTTTTTTATGGTATTCCATCGGGGATTGTGACTTTTCCAAATAACCTCTGGCCTCCGGTTTTTACACAAGGGCGCGAATTTTTGTATGACAAAACCCTCCAATTCGACTCGCCCGTACCCACAGGCGAAACGATGGTTTGTCAAGATGCTGTCGAAACTTACGGAGTCAGCCCAAATCCGGGTTCGACTTATTGTTGGGAGGTCACTAATGGAACAATTCTCTCTACAAGTAGCAATCAAGTCACTGTTCAATGGAACGCCTCGCCGGGTACGCTGACCCTCTCCGAAATCAGTTGCATTGATGTAATCGGTACACCGCAAAGCATAGAGGTGCTGCCTTTTTCTTGTTGCGCTCCGGTAGATTTGGATATTCGATTTGATGGTTTTCCCAGTCAAAGCAGTTGGGATATTAGCGATGCGGGGGGCAATATTGTCGCTTCCGGCGGTACTTATTCAGGTACGCCTGCCAATAGTGTCGTTAGCGAAAGTGCTTGCTTGCCTGATGGTTGTTATACCCTCAATTTTTATGACGCTTTGGGCAATGGCTTGTGTCCGTTTCGGGCTACTGCCTCTAGTGCAGGTACATTCATTACGCCCGGTACCGTCATTACGCCGGGAAGTGTAGTGGCTACTTTGGGGACAGTGGTTGCGCCGGGTTTGTGTGGTAATTATACCTTATTTGATGCGGCAGGAACGACCTTAGCATCCGGCGGCGGTAGCTTCGGAACGCTTGAAAGTAATACATTCTGCGTGACGGGTGGTATCGCGCCCTTCCAATATGACGACGATATTTACCAACGCACTACAAACGATATTTCTACTTATATAAATATTTTTCCAAATCCTGCATACGACCAAATTATCATTGAACATAATATTGAAACGAGTAATAATATTCAAATTAATATAATGGATATAAATGGTAAAATGGTAAAACATCATTTAAACAGAGCTACAAGCCACTCCCCTATCTCTTTGAATGTGAATGATTTAGCATCGGGCATTTATTTCGCCCAAATCATATTTAATGATGTGATGATTAGTAAAAAAATTATTAAAAAGTAAATGAGTTCATTAGACTTTATTCAGGAAATTTTCTTAGATGCGCGTGCGCGAGAGGATACAATTTTTTTCTAAATAAAGTCTATTGCTCGTAGCCTTTAAGTTTATCTGAATATTATTTAGTCAAACTTATTTTTAAGTATTTTTATTTTTATAAATTTATAATAAAATTAATATAAATTATGTATTTTTGTGTGGGCGTAATCATAATGTCATTAAGTTAGGCGATTTTGAACTTCATTTTAATAAAAAATAAATTTATAATAATGTTAATTTTGTAGTCGCATAGCGGCGGCACACTTTGTAATGGTAAATCTCCCCTCAATCTCAAAAGGCGCATCGCGTCGGCACCCTTCTACTCCCTAACACAGTAGTTTCAAGAGTGCCGTCGCTATGCGACTCTGGAAGTGTGGGTTAACTGTTAGTTATAAATGGGGTCGGAGCTAACGCCCCTGCAAAGTTAACGTGAAAACTGTGTTTACGTATTTTATTTTTACTAAAATAGTATTTTAGATTAGGTTGAAATTTGGAGCTACATCTGTATAAATTACGCATTTTCATATTTATAATAAAAAATATCCACCCTTTATCCACGAACAACAAAGCATCAACTACTGGTTCAAGTCACAAGTTTTGGACAGTTTTTACTTCGTTCTTTTTCGCCTGAATTTCGTTAGAGAACCGCTCGTTTAGCTCGGCTAAAGTCACGAACCTCTGCCTCATTCAGACAAAAAATAACTCGTCTAAACTATCCAA
>CALCMV010000082.1 GCA_937967535.1 uncultured Saprospiraceae bacterium | reverse complement strand
ATAAAAATAAATAAGTTATTTTAAATTAAAAAACGAATGTACTCGTCTGACATTTTGAAAATGTCCGACGAGTGAGCATAACTCCCAAAGTTAAAAAAGCAATACATATAACGCTTCCGCAAAATATGCAGAAGAACCTTTAAGTTTAAATAAGTAATTCATTTTCAATGAATTATCATAATTAAAAGTGTCGCTTAGTTTAGTCCACCCACTTATTAAGCTCTAAGCAAAAGCGTCTCAAACTTGGGTTTGAGACGCTTTTTTTATTGGCGAGTTGTTTGTGTGCTGAGGAATTAATTCCTCAAATAATCCTCCACCAATCCATCCATCAACCAATTGGCAATTGCCTGACGATTATCCTTGACTACGAATCGGCGTTGGTCGCGTTCATGGCGGATATTGCCCAATTCGATATAAACGGCGGTAGGATTTGTTTCGCGTAACATATGTAGGTCGCGGGCGGTGACAGTGCCTTTGTAGCCGCGACTGGGTTGGTGTTTTTCGTATTGTGCCTTGATAGTTTTTTGGAGTTGATTGGCAACCACCTTTCCGCCCGGACTCGCAGGGTGATGATAGAAAAACACATCCGTCTGATTGGATTGGCTGCGCGAATCAATGTGTATCATCAGGGCGCGTTGTACTTTTGCTTTGCGGGCTTTATGCTTGTCGTAGAGGTCATTGATGGCAGAGGCGCGTTGGGTAAGACGGCTTTTTTGTCCGCGTGGTATTTTTTTATTGGGCCAACAAACTTCATCGTAATCGCAAGGAAGATACCGCTCGTCACGTATACCATCATTATTATCACGAGTAATCATATAGACGGTCGCTCCGTTTTCCAGTAAATTTTTTGCCAATCGCAGCGAGACATCATAAGCATATTCATCCTCGCACAAATCCTTGCCGCTTCGAGAACCTATCGCCCCCGTATCCGGTCCGCCATGTCCCGCTACAATATAGTATACCGCATTTTGCAACTTATCACTTTGCATTTTTATGGTTTGATTTTTTCCAAAAATAGCATATTGCTGACCGGAAGGCATGGATGTAGCAGGAGATGTGTTAGTTGGTGGTGGTGGTGTAGATATTGGCGGTGCAGATGTTGTGGGATTCGTATTTGTAGCTAAGGGCGGGTTTACTGTCTTTCCGCCTTTACATTCGACCTCATAAATCGGCACCCAAAGCGCACGATTCAAGACAAAATTAGTGGTCATCAAACCCACTTCAAGCATTTGCTCATTATATGCCTTGATGCGTAATGCCTTATTAATATCCTCATCGCCAATGGTGGTTCGGATACTTTTACCATTGTACCGATAGAGCAAAATCGGAAGTTTGTACACCTTATTATGTTGGAGCTTGGTATCAGATTTCAGATTATTGATTTCATAAAATTTATCAAAATTACATTGATATTCATGTAGTTTGTACCAAGCCAATAGCGACTGCACATCCTCACCCGGACGCGCAACCACATTTACATAATCTTGTGACCAAATTAAAGATGCGTTTAGTAGCGTAATAAAAAATAAAACAAATAGCCTTTTCATGTTAATGCTTAAATGATTCAATATTAAGGTTCTCACTCATTATTCTCCCAACAAAGTAAATAAATTTTAGGGGGTCTTTCAATTAATTCAAATAGTATTCCGTTTATTCGTTGACTCGTTATTCGTTGACTTGTTTTATTCGTATTTTGCGAAACAAAATATACACACAAGTAGATCGGTAACGAGTAAACGAACACATGCAGGAAAAAATAGGTTGGAAAACGGCATTTGCTATCGTCATATCGAATATGATTGGGACGGGTGTGTTTACGAGTTTGGGTTATCAGTTGACGGATGTGCAGAATACATGGAGTATCGTGTTATTGTGGTTGATTGGTGGAGTTTTGGCATTGATTGGTGCATTGACTTTTGCTGAATTGGGAACGCATTTCCGCGAATCGGGGGGCGATTATATTTATTTGTCGCGGGTTTTTCATCCTTTGGTGGGTTATGTGTATGCGTGGATTTCGCTGACGGTGGGTTTCTCTGCCCCGATTGCGATTTCGGCAATGGCAATGACAGAATATTTTGGCTTGGAGGGTTTGGCTTCGTGGTTTGGAGTGGGGGTCATTTTGGTGGTAACGGTGCTTCATTCTGTCAGTGTGCGGCAAAGCGGCGGTTTTCATAATGCCATGACTGCGCTCAAAATTGTATTTGTTTTTGTACTGATAATCATAGGTTTATGTGTATTGCCACAAGAAACAAATGCGCTGAATTTTGACGATACCTGGCAGTCCGAATGGCTCTTGCCCGGCTTTGCGGTATCGCTCATATACGTGACCTACGCCTATACGGGCTGGAACTCTGCGGCATATATCACCGACGAAATTGAGGCACCAAAAATCAATCTTCCAAAGGCACTCATCGGCGGTACGGGGTTGGTAATGCTGGTTTATATTCTCTTGCAATTTGTTTTCTTGCGACATGCAAGCGTAGCACAAATGGCAGGCGAAACGGAAGTCGCCAAGATTGCTTTTGAAAATATCGGCGGCACATCGGGTGCTTGGTGGGTGAGTGTATTTATCGCAGTACAATTGGTAGCAACGATTAGCGGCTACCTGTGGGTAGGCTCGCGTATCGTATATGCGATGGCAAGCGAACATAGCCTGTGGAAACCCCTCGCCGTCAAAACCAACAAAGGCATCCCTATACGTGCTTTGTGGGCATTGACTGTGATTAGTATTTTGCTGACTTTGACGGGTTCGTTTCAGCAAGTTTTGCTGTATGCGAGTTTTGTTTTGCAATTGATGGGGACACTTACAGTAGCATCGCTTATTTTTGTGCGTCGAAAAGAGGACACTTTTAAAAGTCCTTTGCGACCTTATTTGCAAATTATTTATATCATTTTTAGCTTATGGGCGATATTTTACGTCCTAACAGAACAACCCTATGAGAGTATGATTGGATTGGGGATTGTAGCAGTGGGGATAGTTACGTATTTTTTTAATAAGTAACATATTTAAGATTAAGTTTAAGTTTAAGATTAAGTTTAAGGTTAAGGTTAAGTTTAAACTTAGTTTAGCCCAACCACTTTATTATTATTGTTATTTAAATTAATTTAAATTAAATTTATTCTTCATTTAAATAATAAAAAAATACGTAAAGAACTAATTAAATCAATCGTTAACCATTAATCATTAAGCATTAAGCATTAATCGTTAACCATTAATCATTATAATAAAATGCACTTAAATTGTCCTGAATGTAATACCCCCGTAACTGCCGATGGTGTGAATATCGCTAAGACGATTGCGGTTTGTAAATCTTGCGATAATATTTTTGCCTTTGAGGATGAGTTGACGCGCCCCGGAGAGTTGGCGGTAGTCCCCGAACTGAAAAGCATAGAGCGTGACCCGGATTTGCCGCCGCGCCTGAAGGAGGAGATTTATCATATTCCGCCGGGAATTGAGGTATTGAAGATTGAAAGTATGCTCGAAATTATGATTAACTGGCGCAGGTCGGGCAAGTACTTCATACTGTTTTTTGCGATTATGTGGAATCTGATGTTGGGCTTTATGATTATTTCTGCTTTTGCGAGTGGCATTGGTACAGAGGGATTTTTGTTGATGTTATTTATGTTGCCTTTTATCGGGGTGGGTGGATATTTGTTGTATAGTGGTTTGGGGCAAATTTTTAATACGACCTACGTGACGGTGAACAATCGCCATCTTTCTATTGAGCATAAACCACTGAATCTCTTGACAAAACGCGATAAATTTATGAATAGAGAGAACGTGGAACAACTCTACGTAAGACGTTACAGTATGGGCACATCTAATGGACAAAAAGTGTATGCGTATACTGTTATGATACAATTAAACGATGGTAAAAGTCATATTTTAGTGCAGGGTTTGCGCTCGCTCGAATCGGCGCGATATATTGAGCAGGAAATTGAAAATTATATGAATATCGAAGATAAACCTGTACATGGCGAGTGGAAAGGAGATGTGTTTAGACGAGAGAGGTGAGACAGATTTCTCTCGTCTCGTCTCTCTCGTCTCCTCGTCTTAATTATAATTTTCCGCAGAAAAAGCGGCGTATTCTTCTAATTTTTTGGAGCGTAAAAGTGATTTATAATTATTTTGAGAAATAGGAAATACGCGATAGCCTTCATCCAAATTATTAAGATATTCGGCGGGTTTGTTGCGAACAGATTTGGCATAACGTTGGGCAATATCTCCATTTTTGAAACGTCGAATCACCAACATCTGTGTATTTTTATTTAATAATAAACTTGCTGTGAATAGCTTATCCAATTTGTGATGTTCTTTGTGGTAATTGGATACTGCGCCTTTCACTTCCGAAGATTTTACTTGTGCCGTACTCAGGATGACCAATACGTAGTGCTGCGCTTTTTCGTCCATCACATAGAGTTCCTTCGCTTCTTTTTCTTTCTTTCCTTTTTCACCTTCATTCGCTTCATTGTCTTTACTTTGTTTCGGCGGTACTTTGCCTTCGAGAAAAGCGAGGATTTCTTCGGCTTTTTTGCCTTCGTCAGTGGTTTTATGTTTTGTAATGACCTCATTTAGAGAGGCTTTGTAAGCATCTTCGCCATCGGTATGTCCTACGCAGAGGGCATTGAGCAGGTCAAATTTGGCGCGAAGCGTATTGGCATCAAACAGCGAATCTGCCATATTGATACGTGATTTGGCTTTGCCGTAACTGCCATTTTCATACAATAAATAGGTCTCGTCATAGTAAATTTCGAGGTCGTCTTCACCGCGTTGTGCTTCGGCGAGTACTTCGGGATTGGAGAGGAAAACGGCAAATTTGCTGTCGGGATATTCTTTGAGTAATTGCTGCTTATAGCCGTTGGCTTTGCTTGGGAAATTATCTAGAGCAATCGTATACAGCGCATAGAGTACCTCTGCCTCATATTTGTTGCCCGGAAAACGGCGCAATAACTCCTCATAGGATTCGACGGATTTTTCAGGCTTATCTATTTTTTCATTAAATAAACCACCAAGCGCGTATAGTGCCTCGATGATTTTATTGTTGACTACTTCGGTTTCCTTGCGCGTTTGGGGTACATCTGCGAGGATGGCTTTTACCTCTTCGTCGGTCACACGTACCCTGCCAATTCCTGCGATGACTCCATCTTCCTCAACAATATCTGTGCCTTGCGATTGGCTGGAACGCCGCCAATTATCTTCCAAATTTCTATCGCCCCATCTGCGTTCAAAATCGCGTTTTCCTCTACGTACTTCATTATCATTATATGCCCAATAATCGCTGCGCTCGCCGGCACTCGGTCCTGTGATACCGCCCGGTCGAAGTCCCGAATCGGAAGTAGCTTCACGACCAATTCTGCTGCCCGGATTGAGTGCCATACCGTCGTTTCTAGATTTGTTTTCCAAATTGGCAAAAGCATCGGCGACTTCTTTTTTCTGAGCATCAAGGCGTTCTTTTTTGAGTCGTTTTGCCAATTCTTCACGCTCTGCCTCGCTCATATCTTTGATGCGTAAAAGGCTGTCTTGTAGTGCAATAATCTCCAAATTCGCCGCAATATCGGTCAAGGCTTCGCTATAATTGACCACTTGTTCGTAGCGGTCGTCATTATCTGCCATAGCAGTTTTGGTACTATCGTAATAATTTTTCGCCTCAATATAATTTTCGCTATTGAAGTAAATTTCAGCCAAACGATAGTAACTATCCGCCTTTTGTGGTTGGTTGTTGGTATTGGCGCGAAGCGATTGTTTGAGAAAACTAATGGCTTCGGGTTGGTTATTATCCTGCAAATGAATATCCGCCATCACATAAAAAATCTGGTCGCGGAACTCGGTATTTTTAGAATCTTTTGTCATTCGTTTGAGGGTAGCGAGGGTTTGTTTGCCGCTTGATGTACCGCTTTTCATGCCATTGGTAGCGATGTTGAGGCGGCTGCGAAATTCCATATCGTAACTGGGACGCAGGCGCGTGACTCGCTTAAAATTTGCCAATGCTTCGTTGTTATTTCCCTCTAATTCATGGAGTTGTGCGAGTATATATGTGAGGCGTGTTTTTCTTTTTTTATTTTTGCTTAGTTTCAAGCCCTCCGTCAAGGCGGGTATCGCGGCAGCATAATTTTTTTGACGCAATTGATAGTATGACTTCACAATCGAGAGGTCGCGTGTGAGTCTTTTAGAGAGTTTTTCGATGCCTTCGATTTGCTCAATCAGCAATTCGGCTTCTCCAAATTTTTCCTGACTCACCAAAGTACGCGCCAACCACACCATCGCATCTCGCTGACGGGTTTTGTAATCTTTTCTTTCGGGTTTGACATTTTTGAGCATCTCGCGCCCTTTTTTGCGGTCTTTTTTGTCTTTACTGCGTTTGAGAGTTTCAGCGCGATTTCTATATAAGAGTTTTGGGTCAAAATTATTGATGATATAATTGAAGGTCTGCGCCGCTTCATCAAAATTGCCCTTATAATATTCGCCCATACCAATCTGCATATACGAATCATCTACCCACTTACTCTGACGGTAGAGCGAAATCACAACAGAGGCTTTCTCAATCACAGGGTCGAGTTGCGCGCCGCCACCTACACCGTCGGCAGCTTCCTCGTCGTATAGCGCAAGCACTTTATTATAATTGTCGCGGCGTGAGGCTTGGGTAGCAAGTTGATTTTCTTTGAGCAATTCGCGCGAATTGTGCAAACCATTGAAGCGAGCATTGAGGTTTTTTATCGCTTTTTTCAAGCCTTTCAATTCGGCTTCGGCATCTTTTTGAGTCGCACAACCTATAAATAAAAGGCTAAAAATCAATGCGAAAAGTATGTTAATTTTATTTGACATGTCTATTTAGTTATTAGTTCATAGTTCATAGTCCATTAATTCGCAATGATGAGCGAGTGCAGACGGACGCAAAACGCGGGGTATTTTTCCATCTTATTTTAACAGAAATTTAGGATAAATATTATACAATTTCAAGTAAAAATGTGAGATGTGAGGCGAGAGACAAGAGACAAGAGTGGTGAGACGCAAGGTTTTTTGTTTTTTATGAGAATAATTTGACAACCTATTTGAATTTTTATTTTATTTAAATGACTAATTATTAAATAAATAACGGAATTGACTATTTATTGGTTTGTGATGTAGAAAAAATTTATGAATTTTCTCTAGGTCACGGAAAATCGCCAATTTTTCCAAGAAAATGACAATAAATTCATTAGCAAAGCAATAAATGGTCAATTCCGATAAATAAAACTAAAAATAATCTCCTGTTGATTGCTCACTTCTTTCGTCTCACCTCTCTTTTCTAATTTCTAATTGAAATGCAAAAATACGAATTATCGTTGCAATGTGCAACCTTAGCGTAACGCCTACGGTTAGTAGCAACGCTCTCCTACTTCAAAGCTGAAAGTCCGACGATATCTTTCAAATTTATTATTGAACGGATTTTTGACAGAAATTACTACATCATAAGTGTGTTCGCCGTAGATGATAGGTTGGGTTTTGTAGGTTGCGACACCATTTTGCATAGGTATTTCTTTATTGTCAACTTTTATTATCATTTCAATCTTACTGTGATGAGTATTATGCGGATAATATAGGAAAATTTCTGTCTCAAATGTTTCTCCTTTTATGAGGAAATTCTTTTTGGGGACAGACACTACAACCGGTACGAAACCACATCCAATAATAGTGCTGCCAATTTTACCGGAAAGATAATCGATTGCAATTTTTGTTAATCTTGTAGCATCATTTTTTTGTTTTGCTAACATCGCTTTATTGCTCGCAATAGATTGGTTTTCAAATGAGTATTTATCAAATGCCTTTCCATTAATTGCGGGTAAAGTGCCATTCGGAAAAAAATGTAATTCAGTGATATTTTGGATTTCTTTACTTCTAATACCAAAGGTTCTATTCGAAGATAATACCTCTAGGCTCTCAATAATTTTCTGGCGGTGCGCTACGATTCTATCTTTAATTTCATCACTATTGGTAGTTTTGATAGCTCTCTTATCAAGACGTTTGTTTAAGTCATTAATGAAGTGGATTAAATCAGAAGTCAGGGCTTCAATATGATGTGCTGCGGGCACGAGTGCTTTGTATTCCGGCTTCCTTTTGACTGTTTCTTCCATTGAACTAATTTCTGATTTAATGCTATTTTCAATGGTCGTGCTATTCACATTCATCACCTCGTACATCTCCATATACACGCGGTCTGTACCCAATTCGCAACCGCAGATTAGCAGTAATAATGCGGCTAAATATATCGGTAATTTAGTATTCATATTTTTTGTGTAAACCCTAACGTAATGCCTCCGGCTTGCGCCTGTGTACTACATACGCATGTGCTACGGAAGCGCAAGCCGGAGGCATTACGCTCGGTTAGTAGCAACGCTCACCCACCTCAAAGCTAAAGGTTTCTCGGTAAGTTTCAGTTTTATTATTGAATGGATTTGTTATTATAATTTCTACATCATAATTATGTTTACCATAGACGATAGGCGTGCTTTTGTAGGTGGCAACACCATATTCTACGGGGATTTCTCTATTGTTGACTTTGACTTTTATTTTCAGTTGATTATGGTAAATATTATTACTGTAATACAGGAAAATGTTCGTTTCAAAAGTTTCTCCTTTCACAATAAACGTAGTTTTGGGAGAAGAGACAACGACGGACTTATTGAAGCCACATATAATGGTACTACCAATGCGACTCCCCAGAAAATCCGTAGCTATTTTTGCTAACATCGAAGCATCATTTTTTTGCTTCGCCAACATCGCTTTATTACATGCAATAGATTGATTTTCAAAAGAATAATCGTCGAATGGTTTGCCATTAATAAGAGGTAAAGCACCATTTGGGAAGAAATGTAATTCAATGAGATTTTGAATTTCTTTATCTTTTATCCATAGGGTTTTATTGCCGGATAATGATTTTAACACATCAATGACTTTATGGCGATGTGCTATGATATTTCCTTTGATTTCGTCATCGTTGATGCTCTTCCAATCTCTCGCGTCAAGACGCTCATCTATCCGTTCCATGAAGTCGGTAAAGTCCGAAGTGAGTTGGTCAATTTTTTCTGCGGCAGGGGCAAGCGGTTTATAATCCGGCTTCTTTTTGACCTCTTGTATAATGCTGCGAATACGCCCTTCAATACTGCTTTGTATAGCATCACTATTCACATTCATCACCTCATACATCTCCATATACACGCGGTTTGTACCCAATTCGCAACCGCAGATTAGCAGTAATAATGCGGCTAAATATATCAGTAATTTGTTATTCATATTTTTTGTGTAAACCCTAGCGTAATTATTTGAAAATGAATCAGTGATAACATTCACCGACTTCGTATTTGAAGGTTTTTGTGAAGGTTTCTATTCTTTTTGTATCAGGGTGTTTTAAGGAAATTTCAGCTTCGTAGGTATGTGTACCGTAGCGGTCGGGCTTGATTTCATATAAAATAACGCCTTTGTCAACAGGATAGGTTTTCCCGTTTATTTTGGCGGTAAATTCAGATTGACTTGATGCAGCACTTAGGAAAATATCGGCTTTGAAGGTTTCTCCTTTTTTGATGTAGATTTTGCGAGGCGAGGAGACGACCATGAATCTGTCGAATATAGGGTGTTGACCACTAATTTTACCGCCGAGATAATTAACCAACATTTGTGCAGTGAGTAGCGCATCATTTTTTAGCATGGTCATATTTGCATATGTGGCTGCAACAGATTTATTTGTAAATATATCTTTTTTCACATTATTTTGTAAAGCGTGGTTTTCGGGAGTACCCAACAAAAACTTTGAGATAACTTCTCTTTTTTCACTTTCTCGTATTCCAAAAATCCTGTTTTCTCGCAACTCATTCAGAATATTTATAAATCTATGATTGGTCTCGGATATTTTAGCATTTATATTTACACCTTCTGGGGCGTTCCAATTACCATTCATATCTTTGTAACCATTTACAAAAAAGTCATTTACAAGTTGTTTATTTCTTAATGTACTTTTGTCTAAAGTCTGAAAATAGTTAATGAACATACCGTCTCCTATTTGAATATATTGGTAGAATTCTCTATTGACATTATCAATATCAGTAGTAAATTCTTTGGCAACTTCTATAATATCGCGTGCCGCTTCACTAAGTAGTTTGTAATCAGGTTTTCTCCTTAACAAATCCTCCATTAAAAGAACTCGTGAGTTGTTGGCTTCGTGTATTGCATAATTACTTCTCTCCATCCTCGCCACCACATCCAAATAAGCCTCCAAAGTCTGATCCGTCTCAAAACTATACCCACAAGCATTCATTAAAATCGAAAAAATAAGCAAGGAAATAATCAGATTGGATTTCATAATATTAAATTTGAGTAAAATACGAGGTCAAATATTCTAATAAATCACAAAATTTGATTTACTTTTGTATAACTAGACTTTGGGCATTTTGGAAATTAGGTAACTGGGAAATTCGGGTTTAAATCATAAGTAATTGATTATCAGTTATTTAATTTTTATTAAGGTAAAAAATACTCAATTAATTAAATTTTATAATTATTTGATAAAAAACAATTTACCTAATACCAAGTTTCCTAATTCCCCAATGTCCAAAGTCCAGTTGTATAACGGAAATGATAGGAAAAGATATGTATGGCTTGGGAGAGTGTGCGTTATTATTTCGTTAAAAAATAATTTGCCGTCAGGCTGACAGGATTACAATTCACCCATTTATCCACTAACCATGTTAGACGATTTATATTCTTCTACCAATAATTTGCAAGACAAATACCGTCTTGTGGTTATGAATGATGACACTTTTGAGGAAGTGACTTCGTACCGCCTCACGCGACTCAATGCTTATCTGGCGATTGGTGCGGTGCTGTTTGGGGCATTTTTGATAGGTTGGTTGCTCTTGGCATTTACACCTTTGCGACGTACCTTGCCCGGCGATTATATCAATCCGCGAGAAGTGATGGCATTGCAAGATAAAATAGATACACTCGAAGCAATGATGCACGCGCAAAGTGCGGTCATTGCTTCCAGAGAACGCTGGTTGAGTGGCGATTACGAATCGGGTCCCGGCGAATATGCCGAAATCAAACAAATCGACATCAAACCTGTAGCATCCATCGCAGAAGACCTTGCCCTACGCAAAAAATACGGCAATGAACCACCCGAACAAGAGGAAGAAGTCGCGGTAGTAGAAGAAGAAACACAAGAAGAGGAGGAGGAAAAAGAAGCAATCGCAGAAGGAAAAATAAGCGATGATTTGATAGAAGAAGCCCCCGAAGAAAACATAGAAGAAGCCCCTAAAGTAAATGTCAAACCTGCCGGACCCGTCTTGGTGGCAACCAACCTCAATGGCATGGCAAAGGAATATATCGCAACACCACTTTCCAATGGGCGTGTCACTGCCGAATTTGATGCGGACAAAAAACACTACGGTATAGATGTCACTGCACCACGTAGTTCGCACGTAATGAGCATATTAAGCGGAACGGTTATATCAGCAGACGAAACCATTGATACCGGAAACGTTATCGCCATACAACACGAACACAACCTTGTTTCTTTTTATAAACATAATTCGTTATTGTTCAAAAAAGTTGGTAATTTTGTCAGTAAGGGAGAAGCGATTGCCATCATCGGCAATACGGGCGAGATGTCCGATGGTCCGCATTTGCACTTCGAATTGTGGCAAAATGGCAAACCCGTTGACCCCAGAGATTTCATTGACTTTTGACGATTACGAGTTCTTGAGTTTTGAGTTGACGAATTTATTGTAATGAATGATTCGCCAAGTCAAGAACCCAAGAACTCGTCAACTCATAAAATCATGTTTGGAAATAAAGATAATAAAAACGGCATTAGCCTGAACGGTGGAGGAGCGAGTCATGCTCGCAACAACCTCGTCAAAGGGACCGTCATAGATGGTAATATCACCTCTCAAAGCGACATTCGCATTGATGGTCGGGTGAATGGCAATATCAATTGTCAGGCAAAACTCGTCATCGGACCGGGTGGCTATGTAGAAGGCGAAATTACCTGCCAAAACGCCGTCATTGAAGGGCATGTGATGGGCAATATCCGCGCCGAGGAAAAACTCAAACTCAGTCGCAGTGCCGCACTCAACGGCAAAATCACCACAGGCAGCCTCGATATAGAGCCGGGAGCCGCCTTCAACGGAGCTTGCGAAATCATCAAACCGGACGATTATGCCACAACAACAACCGAAACCATCGCCGAAGTCACAGCCGAATAACCAATTTCGTTTCATGAAATATACGGGTATGGCATTCCAAATGGCAATTACCATCTTCCTATTCGTCATGGCAGGCAGAAAATTGGATAATATTTTTGAAACGCCACAACCGTATTTTACCGCAGGTCTCGCACTTGTAGGGGTGTTTTTGGCACTCTTTTTAGTTATTCGCCAATTGATGTCCGAACAAAAATGAAACAATGATAACAATATAACCATGAAGCCAAGTGCCTTCCTTTTGCAATTAACAGGCTTTTCGATAGTGGTGGCAGGCATCATGTTTGCATTTCTACAAATTCCGCAAGTAGCTGATTATCGTCATTTTACATGGTGGACTATCGGCTTTTTTGCTTTCTTGTGCCTATTGATTTACGGAATGGCATGGTTCGTCAGGCAGCGCAAAAATCATATGCTCAATTTTCGCGTTGGCATATTTTCCAATTTCCTCAAAATCATCAGTTCGCTCATCTTCGTTTTGTTTTATTATTACCAATACCAACCCGCCACTCATTTATTTGTCCTTCCTTTCTTCCTCATTTACGCGCTTTACACTATCTTTGAACTCTATTTTCTTACAAAACTTTTTAATGCTTAATGATTAATTTGTTGTTTTTTGCTAGGCAAAAAATATTAATCATTAATCGTTAATCATTAATCATTAACCACTGTGTATAAGTTTTACATTAACGATACTTACGAATTTGAATTGGCAGAAAACGACCTGCAACACGATATTCAGCAATACGAGCAAGGGCGTTTTCATATCTTGTTGAATGACAAATCGTACCGCGCCGAACTCGTTCAGGCAGACACACAAGCCAAAACCCTGACCATCAAAGTCAATGGCAACACCTACACCATTCAAGCCGAAGACAAATACGACAGACTACTCAAACAACTTGGTTTCAGCAATTTAAATACTCAAAAAGTAGACAATATCAAAGCCCCGATGCCGGGTTTGGTTTTAAAAATTCCTGTTGAAGCAGGAACACAAATTGAGAAGGGAGATATTTTGTTGATACTCGAAGCCATGAAAATGGAAAATGCCATCAAATCGCCGGGCGCAGGTACGATTAAGCAGATTAAAGTCAAAGAAGGCGATGCAGTGGATAAGGGAGAAGTCTTGATTGAGTTGGAATAAGAATAAGAATAAGAATAAGTTTAAGAATAAGAATAAGAATAAGAATAAGTTTAAGTTTAAGTTTAAGTTTAAGTTTAAGATTAAGATTAAGTTGGTTCTTTGACAATTTTTGCAAAAAAAAGAAAATTAGCTTTTAATTTAAAATAATAATAAAGTTTAAATACTTGGATGTCAATGCAAAACCTATAAGGTTTCCAAAAACCTTATAGGTTTGGGCGCAGGGAAGGAATCCTTTTTGCAAAAATTGTCAAAGAACCTTTAAGTTTATCCCGTACAGTTGTCGCATGCGCGGGGACTTAATTTTTTAATATATAATATAATTTTAATAAAAATGATTTTTTAACACTTTTTCTTTTATTTTTTCTGTTTAAATTGAAAAAATGATACACAGTGTTCGAGTTTTACTGTCAATTTTGAAGTAAAAGAATACAGCATAAATTTTCATTGT